>CALWKU010000018.1 GCA_944381345.1 uncultured Christensenellaceae bacterium | reverse complement strand
CTACGTTTGGGGGCGCGACTCCGCCGAGGTCAAACGCCTCGACCCCGTCGACGGCTACCTTCGCCGCATAGCTTCGGGCGGCATGTTGACCGAGAGGGAATTGCGCAAGTTGAGGCATGTCCGCCTGTCGCGGTTGTGCGACGCGGCGTGCCGGTTGAGGTATGCGGCAAGTGCAAAGGCGGAGGCATCGGAGCAAGGACGCAGCTTTACAAATATCAAGTTTACAGACACACGCACCGAAAAATCAAAGCAGACGTGCGGCGAGACAAAAGACTGCATTGTCATAGCTTTCGCTTACAAAAAGCGGTTCAAAGACTATGTCGCAGATCTTGTCGCCGCCGCGCGTGCCGGAGCGGCAAGTGCGATCGTCGACGTCTACTCGCCAGGCGAAAGCGCTGACGGCTCTGCGGCTTTCGGCGAGCTTAGGCGAGTCGTTGCAACCGCTCGCTTTGCATTGCCTCGGGCGCGCATCTGCGTGAGACGCGAGGGAGAGAAAAGCGAAATATGTTTGCGTTGCGGCGAGGATGACGCAGCTTGACAGTTTTAAATTTTTATAGGACAAAAGCAAAGGTTTTTTCAACATTTGATACTTTTTGCCCAAAAGGCTTGAAATTGTCGCAGATAGATAGTATCATAATACATATACTGACTGTATGGCGGCATTGCCGCGCAAGGAGAGAAGGTATGCAAAGAGTAAGGAAAGCGGTCATTCCGGCTGCAGGATTCGGCACGAGGTTTCTGCCTGCGACAAAGGCGCTCCCCAAGGAGATGCTGCCCATCGTCGATACGCCGACGCTGCAATACGTCGTGGAGGAGGCTGTCGCAAGCGGCGTCACAGAGATACTCATCATCTTGGGCAAAAACAAAAAGTGTATCGAGGACCATTTCGACATCGCAGTCGAGTTGGAGCAGATCCTCGAGAGGCAGGGCAAAAAGGACTATCTCAAGATGATCCGCGACATTGCCGATATGGCGCACATACATTATGTCCGTCAAAAGGAGATGAACGGCTCTGGCAGGGCGGTACTCGAAGCGGAGGCGTTTATCGCGGGCGAGCCTTTTGCGGTCATGTTCGGCGACGACATAGTCTACAATCCCCAAAAGCCGTGTCTTAAACAGTTGATCGATGCGTTTGAGAACACCGGCAAGTGCATATTGGGTTGTCAGGAAGTTCCCGAAAAGGAGACCTTCAAGTACGGCATCGTCAAGCCGGGCGCGGTCAAGGGCAGATATTCCGAAGTTAGGCAGATCGTCGAAAAGCCCTCCCCCGGCACCGCTCCTTCTCGGCTCGCCAGCATAGGCAGATATGTTTTTACCGCGGACATCTTCGACCTCATCAAGCAGTCCAAACCGTCCAAAGGCGGCGAGGTCTACCTGACCGACGCCATAGAGATGATGGCTGCGTCGACGGGAGTATATGCTTACAGCTTTGAGGGCAGACGTTACGACGTCGGCGACAAGCAGGGTTTCATCGAGGCGACGATAGAATATGCGCTGCGCGACGAGTCGCTAAAAGACGGTTTGACCGCATATCTCAAAAAGACGGCAGCCAACCTGTAAATCGAATGTTTAATCAATAAATTCGCGATACGTATCGCGAATTTTGCATGATAAAGCCAAGGAGAAAAATGAGATTCGTCACAAACAGGCTCAAATATCTTTACTTTGCGATCAAACTCGCCGTAATCGCGCTGATAGGCGCGGCGATGAGCTATGCCGCGCATTTTGTGTTTTTGCGTATGCTCGGCGGCGAGGCGGACATCGCCGTGCTGTCGATATGCGTCGGCGCGGTCTGCGGCGCACTGTTGATCGCGGCGGCGGCGTTTGCGCTGCTGTGGGCAGTCGCGTACAAAAAGGACAAGCCAAAGCCGAGCATTGCCGAGGCTGAGGCGCTGCTGTGCGTCAAGACGAACGTGCCGCTCGCCTCGGGCAAGGAGATCGAGGAGATAGCCAAAGAGGGCGACGCGGGCGGAGTGTTGTGCCTGCAATCGACGCTGTTGATTGCGACTGCGGTGCAATTTCTCGCGTTGATCGTCAAGGTGAGGTTGACCGCGACGACGTGGGTCGCGCTGGCGCTTGCCGTGTTGCTTGCGGTCACCGTGTTCGCGGGGCAGTTCAAGCGTGCAAAACAAGACCCCCTCGACGCGGACGCGCTCGTGCGTAAGCTTGCGACCTACCGCGAGCTTCACCCTAAGCCGAAAAGGGGCGACGCTTCACGAGACGAGCGGAACGACGACGATCAAAACGGATTTGGCGTCGGGCCGGAAGGGGACGGCGGCAAGGAGGAAAACGACGACGAAAACGGCGTTTGAAAATAGCTTGAATTTTTGCTTGACTAATATTTTATTTATGAGTATAATGATTTTTGCATAAATAAACGAGAGGTGAACGACAATGAAAGAGAGCATTCAGCCCCAATATCACGACGTCGTCGTCCAATGCAGCTGCGGAGCCAAATTCGTCTGCGGCACGACCAAGGATACCGACGTGATCAAAGTCGAAGTTTGCAACAAGTGCCATCCCTTCTATACAGGCAAACAAAAGCTGGTAGATACGGGCGGCAGGGTCGATAAGTTCAAGAAGCGTTACGGCATGTGAGCGACGATGGTGCAAGAGCTTATCTTGCACCATATTTTTTAGGAGACGCAATGGCAAGAAAGCGTTGTACGTCGATAGGCGGTCAGGCGGTAATCGAGGGAGTCATGATGCGCGGTGTGCGCAGCATGGCGACGGCTGTGCGCGACGAAAAGGGCAACATCGTCATCGAGAGCAAATACATCAAACCGACAAAGGACAAAAACTTTTTGTTCAGGACTCCGTTTTTGCGCGGTATCTTTAATTTTGTCGGGACGATGTTCATGGGAGTAGGCACATTGCTGCGTTCGGGCGAAGTGTTTGACGGAGAGACTCAGCCGAGCAAGGTCGAAAAGTGGTTCGCAAAGACATTCAAAGTTGATGTGTTCAGCGTGGTGATGGCGTTCGCGGTCGTCGTGGGCGTCGCGCTGTCATTGCTTTTGTTTTACTTTTTGCCGCAGCTCATCGTCACCGGCATAGCGGAGCTTGCCAAGATAGACGCCGACGCCAACGTGGGCGTGCAGATAGGCATGAACTTGCTCGAAGGTGCGGTCCGTATGCTGATATTTATCGCCTATATCGCCGCGACCGCGTTGATGAAAGACGTGCGCCGCACTTATATGTATCACGGCGCCGAACACAAGACGATCAGCTGCTACGAACAAGGGCTGGAATTGACCGTAGACAACGCTCGCGCCATGTCGACGATACACGACAGATGCGGGACGACGTTTATGTTTCTGACGATGGTCATCAGCGTACTCGTATTTTCGCTTACGGGTTGGTCGGATCAATTTTGGCTGCGTCTCGTGTTGCGCTTGGCGCTCATCCCGGTCGTTGCCGGCATCAGCTACGAGGTGCTTAAATTTCTCGCCAAGTTCGACAACAAGTTTGTCCGGGTTATTAAGGCGCCGGGACTTGCATTGCAAAAGTTGACAACGCGTCAGCCGAGCGACGATATGCTCGAAGTTGCGATCGCCGCGTTCAAGACGGTGCAGGCGATGGACGAGAATCCCGAATTGCCCGAGCTGCGCTTTGACACCAAGCTGCTTGCGCACAAAGTGCAAAAGCGGGTCGTCGATGAGTGCGGCGGAGACGAGGCAAGGGCGAAGGACATAATGTGCGCGGTTCTTGCCGTGTCGCCCGAGGAGCTCGAACACGTCAGCCACATCAAAAACTCCAAGGCTGAGCTGATGACGCTGATCGCCAAGGGCGAGGCGGATCTTGAGGCGGAACGCGAAAAGGCGCTTGCCGCAAAGGAAGAGGACGCCGCAAAGAACGAAAGCGCTTCTCGCGAGGCGCATACGGAAGAGCAGGCAGAGAGAGACGGCGCAAAGCAGCCGCAGGACGGCGAGTCCGAAAACGGCGCGGAGGGCGAGTGATCGCGCTCAAAGACATAATAAAGAGGATAGACTTGCTGCTTGCCGGCACGAACGCCGACCGCAGCGAGCGCGAATGGATAGCCTGCGAGGTCCTCGGCGTCAAGCGCGGCGCGTTGCCGCTCGTGCGCGACGTCGACGACGAACGGGCGGGAAAAATGATTGAGTATGCGCAAAGACGCGCCGAGGGGACGCCGCTTTGGCAGGTGTTTGGCTATACCGAATTCTGCGGGCTGCGTATAGAGGTGGACGACGGCGTGCTGTGCCCCAGGCCCGAGACGGAGGAACTCGCCGAGATGGCGGCGGGGTTCTGTGGCGTCGGCAAGAGAGCGCTCGATATGTGTACGGGCAGCGGTTGTATCGCGATCGTTCTTTCAAAGACGGGCGCGGACGTGACCGCGATCGATGTTTCCGCTCATGCGATCGACGTCGCAAGGCGTAACGCCGAGCTGAACGGCGCGCGCGTCAGATGGGTATTGTCGGATATGTGGAGCGAGGTGGACGGACGTTTTGACGTAGTGGTCTGCAATCCGCCGTACATCCCGACTGCGGACATAGTTGCGCTCGATCGTGAAGTGCGCGAGCATGAGCCTATCGCTGCGCTCGACGGCGGCGAGGACGGATTGAAGTTCTACCGCGAATTGGCGGAAGGACTGCCCGCGCACCTCAACGAGGGCGGCATACTGCTTGCCGAGATAGGCGCGCAACAGGCAGACGACGTAAGGCGAATATTCGCTCCTGCGGGCGAAGTGAAGATATTCAAGGATATAGAAGGTAAGGACAGGATCGCGGCGGTGACGTTATGTGGGAGAAATTGAACGGGATCAAATTCAGATTCGACGAGCTGACGCGTATGTTGTCCGATCCCGAAGTGATCGCCGACACCGCGCGGTGGCAGAGTGCGGTCAAGGAACGTTCGGCGATAGAGAGGGCGGCGGCGTTGTACGACGAGTGGTGCGAGTGCGACAAGTCGGAGCGAGAGTGCCGCGAGATCCTGGACGACGGGTCGGACAGGGAGATGTGCGCGCTCGCACATGAGGAACTGACCTCTCTCAGGACGCGTAAAGAGAAACTGGAAGAGGAACTGAAATTTGAGCTTTTGCCAAAAGATCCCGACGACGACAAAAACGTAATCATGGAATTTCGCGCCGGCGCCGGAGGAGAGGAAGCGGGGCTGTTTGCGGCGGTGCTTCTCAGGATGTACATCCGCTTTGCCGAGCGTATGCGCTGGAAGGTCAAGCAGATAGAACTCAATGCGACCGACCTCGGCGGCGTCAAAGAGGCGGTGATCTCGATAGGAGGCAAGGGCGCGTACAGCAAACTTAAATACGAGAGCGGCGTACATCGCGTGCAGCGCGTGCCGGAGACGGAGTCGCAGGGACGCATACACACGTCGACCGCGACCGTCGCGGTGATGCCCGAGATGGACGACGTAGACGTCAGGATAGACGAGCGCGACCTCAAAATAGACACCTACCGCAGCGGCGGCGCGGGCGGACAATACGTCAACAAGACGGAGTCCGCGATCCGTATCACGCATTTGCCGACGGGTATCGTCGTCACATGTCAGGACGAAAAGTCGCAGGCGAAAAACCGCGAGAGCGCAATGAAAGTACTCAAAGCGCGCGTGTACGATCACTATAAGACAAAAGCGGAGAGCGAGTATGCGGCGGGGCGCAGGTCGCTGATAGGCACCGGCGACCGCTCGGAACGCATCCGCACGTACAACTATCCGCAGGGCAGAGTGACCGATCACCGCATAAACCGCACCCAATACGACCTCGAGGATTTTCTCGACGGCGACCTGTTCGGGATGCTGGACGCATTGGCGCTCGCGGACAAAAACGCGCTGCTTGCGCAAGACAACGAAAATAACCCTTTGAGAGGCAGGATATGATCAAGTACAGCAACGAAAAGAATCTTTTGCTCGAAAGCAATTGGAAGCCCTTTTTGCAGGACGTGGACAAGCCCAATCTTTTCCGCGACCTGTTTGAATACGACAGCGTGCCAAAGGTCGCGTTCAACTTCCGTCAGACGCCGATGGACATGCCGGACGAGATCTGGATTACCGACACCACTTTCCGCGACGGGCAGCAATCGACGTCGCCGTTCACCGTCGAGCAGATCGTCGAGCTGTACAAGCTGTTGCACAAACTGGGCGGTCCCAAGGGTATAATCAGACAGAGCGAGTTCTTTTTGTACACCGAAAAGGATCGCAAGGCTGTCGAAAAGTGTATGGAACTCGGCTACGAATTCCCGCAGGTCACAAGTTGGATAAGAGCCAACGAAAATGACTTTGAGCTTGTCAAACAGATGGGGATCAAGGAGACGGGTATCCTTGTCAGCTGCTCGGACTATCACATCTTCAAAAAGATGAATCTCACGCGCAGCCAAGCCAAGGAAAAGTATTTGTCAATCGTCAAGGCGGCGCTCGACCGAGGCATAGTGCCGCGCTGCCACTTCGAGGATATTACGCGCGCGGATTTTTACGGATTTGTAGCGCCGTTCGCCTACGAGCTGATGAAGCTGCGCCAAGAGAGCGGCATAGATGTCAAGATCAGGGCGTGCGATACGCTGGGCTACGGCATCAGCTACCCCGGCGTCACGCTGCCGCGCAGCGTGCCCGGCATCATCAGCGGTCTCAAATATTACGCCGAAGTACCGAGCGAATTGCTCGAATGGCACGGACACAACGACTTTTACAAGGTGGTCACCAACGCGACGACCGCTTGGCTGTACGGCTGCTCGTCGGTCAACTGCTCGATGCTCGGCATAGGCGAGAGGACGGGCAACTGTCCGCTCGAAGCGATGGCGATCGAGTATGCGTCACTCAAAGGCACGGACGACGGAATGGACTTTACGGTCATCACCGACATCGCCAAGTATTTTGAGGACGCTTTGGGATACATTATCCCGCCGCAGACGCCGTTTGTCGGCAAGTCGTTCAATACGACCCGCGCGGGCGTGCATGCCGACGGGCTGCTCAAAGACCAGGAGATATACAATATTTTCAATACGGAAAAGCTGCTCAAAAAGCCGCCGCTCGTTTCAGTCGACGCGCACAGCGGGCTTGCGGGCATAGCGTATTGGATGAACGCGTTCTATGCGCTCCCCGAATCGCACAAGGTGGACAAGCACGATCCGGTCGTCCTCGCGGTCAAGGAGAGAGTGGACAAGGAGTACGAGGACGGTCGTACGACCTATATGGGTGACGACGAGCTGGATCAGATCATAATGGCGCTCGACCCCGAGATGCACAAAAAGCTGGTCGTCAAGTCATATTGAAAAAATAAGGGCAAAATTTGCCAAAGCCTATTGAAAAGCGCGCCGATATAATGTAAAATATAAATATAAAGATATCGGAGGTAAATTATGCTTACACTCATCTGCGGAGCCAAAGGCTCCGGCAAGACCAGCCGTATCATCGACAAGGCGAACAAAGACGTCAACGCCGCAAAGGGCGATTGCATCTATGTCAGCGACACCGAGAGATATATGTACGATCTGGACCGCAACGTCAAACTCGTCGACGTGGGTCAGTACGGCATAGTCGGCGACGCGTTCGGACCGTTCGTGTTCGGCGTAATGGCGGGCAGAAGCGACCTCACCAATCTGTACATAGACGGAGTCAGCCGCATCACGGGCAAGTCTCCCGAAGATCTCAAAGACTTTTACACCAAGCTCGCCGAGATCGCCGAGAGAGATTCGATAGCCGTGGTAGCGACGGTCAGCGCCGCTGCGGACGATCTGCCCGACTATTTGATGAAGTACAAGATCATCTGATCCGCAAGGAGATTTTATGAAATACACAAGCACTCGCGACGCTTCCGTCGCGATCGACAGCGCGCAGGCGATCGTCAACGGGCTGTCTCCCGACGGGGGACTTTATGTCCCCCAAAGTTTTCCGTCGCTCAGCCGCGCCGACTTTGACGAGCTGTGCGGGATGGATTATCCCGAGAGGGCGGCGAAGGTCATGTCGCTCTATCTCACCGACTTCACTTACGAAGAACTTTTGACCTATACCCGCAAGGCGTACGCGCGCTTTTACGGCGATCCGTGCCCGCTCGTCGGAATAGACGAGGGACTGTATGTACTCGAACTTTGGCACGGACCGACGTGTGCGTTCAAGGATATGGCGCTGACGATGCTGCCGCACCTTTTGACCGCCGCGCGCCGTAAGGTGGGCGAAAAGGACAAGTCGCTGATCATGGTCGCCACGTCCGGCGACACCGGCAAGGCGGCGCTCGAGGGTTTCCGCGACGTAGAGGGAACGGACATCATTGTCTTTTATCCGACGGGCGGCGTCTCCGATATGCAAAAACGTCAAATGATGACCCAAGAGGGCGACAACGTATGCGTTTGTGCGATCGAGGGCAACTTCGACGACACCCAAAGCGCGGTCAAGAACATCTTTGCCGACAGGGAGATGGGAGCGAAATTGCACGAGCGCGGCTTCAAGCTCTGCTCCGCCAACAGCATCAATTGGGGCAGACTCGTTCCGCAGATAGCTTACTATATCTCCGCCTATTGCGACCTGCTAAACGAGGAGAAGATCGCTTTCGGCGACAAGGTCGACTTCTGCGTTCCCAGCGGCAACTTCGGCAACATTCTCGCCGCATACTATGCGATGAAGATGGGGCTGCCCGTCAACAAGCTGATCTGCGCGTCCAACGTCAACAACGTGCTGACCGACTTTTTTACTACGGGCAGGTACGACACGGGGCGCGAGTTCCACAAGACGATCAGCCCGTCGATGGACATTCTCATCTCGTCAAATCTCGAAAGGCTGCTGTTTGAGATGTGCGACCGCAACGCCGCGCTCATCTCCGAGCGTATGGACGCACTCAAAAGGGAAGGGCGCTACTCGGTCACCAAGGCGGAACTCAACCGTATGCAGGCGCTGTTTGAGGTCGGCTATGCGGACGACGAGGCGACCAAGAGTGCGATCGACGCGGCGATGGATGTGTACGGCTATCTCATGGACACCCACACCGCCGTCGCCTACAACGTATGGTGCGAGTACAACAACGCCTGTCCCGAGGACGAATGCCCCGTAGTCATCGTCTCCACAGCCAACGCTTTCAAATTTTCCGGCGACGTGCTGACCGCGTTGACGGGAGGAAGGAAGGACGCCGACGCCTTCGAGGACTGCAAAAAGCTGTCCGCGTTCTCCGGAGCCGAGATCCCCGAGCCTATCGCTGCGCTCAAAGACAAAAAAGTGCGCTTCGACGAGGTCATCGACAAGGCGGCGATCGCGGGCAAGGTACTTGAATTTGCCGACGTATTGGCTCAAAAAGCCGAAGATTGACGCTTGCGGATATTTGACTGATAGCCGCGCCGGTCGGCGCGGCTTTTTCACGCCGCCGACAAGCGAAGATCGGCGATAGTATTGCGGCGGTGCGAATTGTGTGTTACAATATAGGCAGAAATCCGACAGGGAGAGAATTATGCGGGACAACGAAAACGGGACGCGCCCGCGCCTCAGAGGGGCGCAGACGCTCAAAGAGGCGATAAAAGACGACATAGCCGGCTTTGCTTTGCTGGGCATCGACGCGGTGTTCGCGCTTGTATTGCTTGCAAGCGGATTTAACTTTTTGGCGCTTCCGGCGCTGGTGCTGGCGCTCGCCGACGCACTCGTCATGTTCGTGCGGACACTCAAAGGCAAGGACGTCGGCGTCTTTTTGTACGCGGCGTTTTTCACCGTCTATGCAAGCATCTTTTTGTACTTCCTGATATGGGGCGCGGATGATCTCGGAAGCCGGCTGTGGTGGAATCTCGTCCTGTGTTTCTTCCCCGTCCTTTCGGTCGCGCTCATACCTGTCGTCAAAAAGTTTTCTGCTGAGAGGATCGCAAAATTTCTTGTGCCCGTGTTGATAGTTATTACTTTTGCGACATCGATCGTCTATGCGATGTTCATGAGTCTGCGAGCCCGTCCGACAGTAGAACGGCTGTGGGAAGGGCATGATGCATATCTCGATTCCGTCGTCTCTGCCAAAAAGAAAGGCTCGCCCAACGTGCTTGTCATTCTTATGGACGACATGGCGTATGCGGATATCTCGGCGTACAGTTACAAGTATGCCGAACAGCCGTCTACGATCGACACCCCCAATATCGATTCTATTGCTCAAAACGGAGTGATGATGGACAACTTTTACGCCGCGTCTCCGGTGTGTTCACCGTCGCGCTTTTCGATGCTGACGGGCAGGTATTCGTCGCGCGGTTATCTCGACAACGTCGTATTCCCGACAGTCGTCGACAGCGATCCGTGGTCGCCGACGCACTTCTTCGGCCCGTATCAATTTTTGAACAACGTGGACGGCATCTTGGGCGACGAGGTCACCTTTGCCGAGGTGTTGCAGGCGGCGGGTTACGATACCTATCTGATCGGCAAGTGGAATCTCGGCGATTACGGCGAATATCTGCCCACAGAACAGGGCTTCGACTACTTCTACGGCAGCTACTACGTCAACGATATGACTCCGTACAACTGGGTGCGCGACGCCGGCGACGGCTATCCGGGCGGAGCGTCGCACGAAGAGGTGAGGACGCACGCCGAAAACCTTGACCAGTCCATGTCGACCAAGATGTTCACCGAGGAATTGCTGTCGTCCATCAAGACTTCGGTAAGCAACGGAAATGCGTTCTGTACCGTCTATGCGACGCCGTGGCCGCACTATCCCATCTATTCGAATAACAACGGAAACGGGCAGGGCGACACGTCGGACGACAGTTATATCGACTGCATAGAGGAGTTTGACCGCGAGCTTGGCAGGATACTCGACTTTTTGAAGGAAACTCCCGATCCGGACGCCTACGGCAAAAGTTCGCTTTACGATAATACTATCGTCATCTTTACGTCCGACAACGGACCTGGGCGCGAGGGCGCTGCGGGCGCGCTGCGCGGACGCAAGAACACCACGTTCGAGGGAGGTATGAAAGTACCGCTTCTCGTCAGCTATCCTGCGGGCGGCGTAGGCGGCAACGAGGAGCTGCAAAGCGTTCTCGACGTAAGCTATTCGGACGGCACGAAAAAGCAATTGACCACGACGCGCGTGCAGTCGTCGTCGATGATCTTCGACCTGTTTACGACGATACTGTCGCTTTGCGGAGTGACGGACGAGACGGGTGAAGTGATGCTTCCGACCGACCGCGTTATCGACGGCGTCGATCTGTCTGCGCTGTGGAGGGGCGAACTCGATCCCGACGCGCCGATGCATGACGCGCTCTATTATCAAAAGAAGGGCAAGACGCAGGCGGTGCAATTGATAGGGGTGGAGCTGGACGGGCAAAAGTACGACTTCAAGTACTTCGACCGCGTGCAGTCCGAAAATTCCGAGTTCTTCGATCAATACTACAACAATTATCTGTTCAACCTCGATCTCGACCCTATCGAGGGCTACAACGTCTCGATGAAATATCCCGAGATCGCCAAGCAACTTGCGGACGCGCTCGATGCCTTCCGCGATGATATGCGAGCCGACCGCCGTGGGATCAGGTAGGCGATAAGGAGACAGGATTTGCAAGCGGTTTCGGTAATGTTCAAGCCTTCGTCGTCGCTTTGCAATATGCGATGCGAATATTGCTTTTATCACTCGCTGTCGGCGCAGCGCGAGCTGCCTTTCCGCGGGATGATGAGCGAGGAGACGCTGCGCGTCGCACTCGGCAAGATATTCGACTATGCCGACGGCGGACCGGTGTCGTTGTCCTTTCAGGGCGGCGAACCGCTTCTCTCGGGTAAGGCATTTTTCCGCGCGGCGGCTCGGCTTATCGCAAAGCTCAATGTCAAACGCTCCGAGGTATTCGTCGGCGTGCAGACCAACGGCACACTCATCGATGAAGAGTGGTGCGACATCTTTTGCGAAAACAAATGGCTCGTGGGGCTGTCGCTGGACGGGGACGCCGAGGCGAATGCCTACCGCGTGGACAGGGACGGCGCGCCAACTTTCGACAGGGTATATGCGGCGGCGCAGCTGTTGCGGCGTCGAGGAGCCGACTTCAACGTCCTGTGCGTGCTGACGCGCCCGATCGCCGAAAACATCGAGAGAGTTTACGACTTTTATGCGCGCAGCGGTTTTGGCTTTCTGCAATTTATCCCGGTACTCAAACCGCTAAAGACCGCGGTGCAAAACGACGCGATGTATTTGACCGGCGATGTGTACGGTGATTTTCTTGTCAAGCTGTTCGACCTATATATGCGCGACATGAGGAGAGGGCGATACACATCGATAAGACAGATGGACAACTTCGTCGCTCTTGCCAACTTCCGCCGCGCCGAGCAGTGCGGGATGACGGGCGGCTGCGCTCGCCAATTCGTGATCGAGGGAGACGGCGCGGTCTATCCGTGCGACTTCTATTGTCTTGACGAATATTACCTCGGCAGCATTCTCGACAAGCCTCTCGAAGAGTTAGCCTCGACCCCCGTCGCCGTCCGCTTTGTCGAGGAGTCGAGACGCTATCCCGACAAGTGCAGACAATGCCGATGGTTTCGTATGTGTATGGGCGGATGCAAGCGCGAGCGCATAGACCTTGACAAATGCGCCGCCTATGACAAGTTCTTTGTTCACGCGGTGCCGCATATGCGCAGAATGAGCTGATAACGCACACAGGCAAACAAATTTATATAATTTTGCAACAAAAACGGGGAACGGCAAAACGCCGTTCCCCGTATATTTTGCTTAAGCTATGCTCTGCGCGAGCATTGCTCCCAACTCGAACGCCTTGGCAAGTTCCGCTTCGCTCGGGACAAAGCACGCCTTGAGTCCTTCTCCGACGACGCCGAGTTTGAGCGCGGTCAGGCGCGCGACGATCGCGGGCACCGCTTCGCCGCTCCAGCCGTACGAGCCGAACACCGCGACCGGGCGCTTTTTGATGTTGATCGCGTCGATCGAGGCGAGCAGATTCCATACGGGCGGTACGGCGTCGGCGTTGAGTGTCGGCGAGCCGATCGCAAATGCGTCGCTGCCGTTGAGTTCGGCGGCGAGCGTCGCAAGGTCGAAGTCGATTATATTATAGGTTTTGCACTCGGCGGACGGGATGACCGACAATACTCCGTCGCGGATCTTGTCGGCGAGGGCGGCGGTGCATCCGTAGGCGGAGCAATAGAATACGGGAACGCGCTTTACGGCTCTCTTTGCGGGCGCGCTCCATTCGCGGTATTTGGCGATCGCATAATCGAGCTGTCCCGCCTTGGTCAGCACAGGACCGTGGCTGTTGCAGACATATTTGATGTCGAGCGAGGCGATCTTCGCAAGTCCGGCGAGTACGAACGGTCTGAACGGCGCGAAGATCGCGTCGTAGTAGTCCTTGAACGCGCTGCGGTAGTCGTCGAGGTTGCGTATCTTCGCGTCGAACATGGGCGCGAACGAGTAGTGCGCGCCGAGGAAGTCGCAGGGGAAGAGCGTCTGCTCCTCGGGGCAGTATGTCATCATCGTGTCCGGCCAATGCAGCAGCGGCGCGACGATGAATTTGAGCGTGAGCCCGCCGAGGTCGACGACGTCGCCATCTTTGACTATTCGCACGTTGAGGTCAGTTCGGTTGGCGATGTTTTTGAGATAGTTCGCCGCGACCGCGGTGCAGACGATCTGCGCGCCGGGGCATATGCCGAGCAGCGCGGCAAGCGCGCCCGAGTGGTCTGGCTCGGTGTGGTTGACGACGATGAAGTCTATGCTTGCCGGGTCGACGACCTCGGCGATGTTATCTCTGTACTCGTCAAAGAAAGAGGCGTGGCTCGTCTCGACGAGAGCGGTCTTTGCGTCGCCCTTGACGATGAACGAGTTGTAACTTGTGCCGAACCGCGTCGGCATCACGATGTCGAAGATCTCAAGATCGGGATTCTGAACTCCGACGCTGAACACGTTGTCTGTGATCTTGATGGCAGCCATATGTCCCTCCGAAAATTTTTCGTCTATATTATAACACAAAAATGCCGCCGCGCAAAACGTTTGCACGGCGGCAATTCGATTGGATCAGACTCCGTGCTTTACGCGGTCTCTTTCCTCGGCGCGTTTGGCGTCGTTGAAGCGGTCGAGAGTGCCGACCAAGTAGCCGGTGATTCGGCGGATTCGCTCGAACGGCTGCGGCGAAAATTGATATTTGAGATCGACGAAATCGCCGTCGAGAGTCACATCCATTGCGATGATGCTCTTGCCGGGGTACTTCTTGCGGCCGTAGGCGATGTATGCGTCGATCTCCTTTTGATCGATGGTCCCGTTTTGCACTGTTACGTCTATCATGATGTTACCTCCCGAAAGCGCGTCCAAACGCTTTACTTATTTGCGAATCTAATATATCATATTATTGACCTCAATATATGTTGCAAATGCAACAAAACGGAGAAAAAAATGGATTTTTCCCAAATTGAATTGTTTGACGGCATAAGCGCGTCGTCCTGTCGGGATATGTTGATCTGCTTTGGCGCGGAGTTCGACTCTTTCCGCGCGGGAGAGACCGTTTGCGAATATTCGGACTCTCCCAAGCGGCGCGTAGGCATATTGCGTACCGGCAGGGCGTCGATGATCCGTATCGACGAGAGCGGCAACGAGACTTTGCTCGAGGAGGTGGAGGAGGGCGACATCTTCGGCGAAGTGCTATGTTTCGGAGACGGCGGCGACTATATCAAGCTGACGTGCGACGAGGACTGCGACGTCGTCTTTCTCAAATACGATCAGATCACAAAGCGCTGCGAAAAGGCGTGCGAGCATCACAGCAAGCTCGTCGCAAACCTCTTTGAATTGATGGCGAAAAAGACGCTGTCTCTCGGCGAGAGGATACAGCTGCTGTCGCGGCGCACCACGCGCGACAAGCTGATGTACTATTTCCGGCTTGAGAGCGCGCGCAGGGGCGGGGAGTTCACTCTGCCTATGTCGCACACGCGGCTCGCCGAGTATCTGTGCGTCGACCGCAGTGCGATGGTGCGTGAGATAAAGCGGCTGTCCGACGACGGTCTGGTTGCGTTCGACGGCAAAAAGGTGAGGATAATCGCCGAGTGAAAGAACTCCATATGCAAAAGGGAACAGGGAACGCCGATCGGCGTTCCCTGTTGCTTGGGAGAGAATTATGAAAAAGTATTACAGATCGGTCAGCGCGGTGACTGCGAACTCGGCGCTGTCTGCCGTGCCGCCACGGTTATAGTTGATGCGGATGGTGTCGCCTTCGCGGGCTTTGAGCAAGAATTCGGTCGCGTTGAACACGCGTTCGATTGTGCAGCTTTCGACGATTTCGCCGCCGCGGATGATGTCGATTGAGGTTATTATATCGTTTTTTGCGAGTATGTCCTCGCAGACACTGCCGGAGTTGATCCCGGAGACGACGACGGTCTCCACGGTGCGTATCTCGCCGTTTTGAGAGTCGTAGACGGTAGTGGTCTCGCCGTTGTTGGTCAGCGTTACGCCCAACACGAACTTCGCTCCGCCCGTCTCGATGACGTTGTCGGCGATGTTGACCGCTATGACCGCGGGGATCGCATAGCATATGTTGTCGACGTCGGATTCACTGCTCTTGGCGTTGGCGATGCCGATCAGCTCGCCGTCGGAGTTGAACACGCCGCCGCCGGAGTTGCCGCTGTTGAGCGCGGTGTCGGTGCGGAACACGCGCACTCTCGACGGAGACATATTGCCAAGCACGTTGGTGTAGATGTATTCGGATTGGGTCGATACTATGCCTTGCGTGACCGAGAACTGCATCTCTTCGGGTGTTCCGACCGCGACGCAGATTTCGCCGAGCTGAGGGGTGCCTGTGTCGACCTTCGCCGCTTCGGTGAGGCCGCTGTCGGCAAACACTTCGTCCGTCGCCTCGAGTATGGCTATGTCGTAATCGGACGAGCCGCCGAGAAAGCGCGCCGCGATCGCGTCGTTTTGGGAATATCTGTTGTAGATATAGACGTGAATGTCGGAAGCGATGCCGCGCGTATATTGATCGTAAACGACGTGGTAGTTGGTGATGATATAGGCGGTCTCTCCGTCGAGCTTGTAGATGACGCCCGAGCCGAGCGAGAACGAGAAACGCGAACTCGCGGTGATCGCTACGCCCGATTTGATGACCTTGCCGGCGACGTTCTCGACGCCTTGGGTATATTCAAAGTCGAGATAGGCGTCCAAAAAGTCGTCAAGGGTAGCGTCAGGATGTTCCTCCAAATAGGCGTTGTACAGATCGTCGACGGTGATCGCCGAGGATTCGCCGTTTGCGCCGTCTTTGCCGTCGTCGCCTTTGAGCGATTCGAGCCACTCCGTCTCTGTGCCGTCAAAGCCGTTGTCGACGGCGATCTCGTAGGCGGACTTGCCGTTTTGTCCGTCCGTCGCGCATGCGGCAAAACTTGTCAGCGCCACTGTCGCGGCGAGAGCGATCACGACCAATGAAAGCAGTTTTTTGTTCATAGTTTCCTCCGCTGTTCGGATATCGTCAAAGACATCATACTCCGTTTGAGTGAAAGTATAATGAAAACGCGAAAAAAATTCAACGCTTTTGGCATTTTTCGCAAAACAGACGCGCGGATTTTGTATTTTGAGGGCAAACGTTTGCATATTCGGACGAGGTTTGATATAATATTAACGATTTCGGCAAGAGCGCCGAAACACGCGCCGCAACGCGCAATGATTAGGAAATATAATTTTAAGGAGATCATAATATGAAAGAGTTGACTTCCAACAAGCAAGTGCTCGACTTCGTAGAGCAGACTCGCAGACGTTGCCGTCCCGACAGCGTCGTTTGGATCGACGGTTCGCAGGAACTGTACGACAAGCTGACCGCCGAGGCGATCTCGACGGGCGAGATGATCAAGCTCAACGAGGACCTGCTTCCCGGCTGCCTTCTCCACCGCACCAAGGAGAACGACGTCGCCCGCGTAGAGAACAGGACTTTCATCTGCTCCCGCAAGGAAGAGGACTGCGGTCCGACCAACAATTGGTGGGAACCGTCCAAGGCGTACGAGACGCTGTACGGCATCCTCGACGGCGCATACGAGGGCAGGACGATGTACGTCATCCCCTTCTCGATGGGTCCCGTCGGCGGTAGGCTGTCCAAGATAGGCATCGAGATCACCGACAGCATCTATGTCGTCCTCAACATGAAGATAATGACCCGCGTCGGCAAGAACGTGCTTGATGCGCTCGGAGACAGCAACGATTTCGTCCGCGGCACTCACGCCAAGTGCGACGTCGATCCCGAGAAGAGATACATCTGCCAATTCCCCGAGGACAACGCGATTATCTCCGTCAACAGCGCTTACGGCGGCAACGTGCTTTTGGGCAAAAAGTGTTTCGCGCTGCGCATAGCTTCCTACCAGGGCAAGAACGAGAATTGGATGGCTGAGCATATGCTCATTCTCGGTATCGAAAAGCCCAACAAGGAGACCGTTTATATGGCGGCGGCGTTCCCGTCCGCGTGCGGCAAGACCAATCTTGCGATGCTCATTCCGCCGGAAGGCTATCGCAAGAACGGCTACAAGGTGTTCACGGTCGGCGACGACATCGCTTGGATCAGAAAGGGCGCCGACGGCAGACTTTATGCGATCAACCCCGAGAACGGTTTCTTCGGCGTCGCTCCCGGCACCAACGTCAAGTCCAACCCCAACGCGCTTGCGGCGACCAAGAAGAACACCATTTTCACCAACGTCTGCCACAACCTCGAGAACAACACCGTTTGGTGGGAAGGTTTGGACAAGAACCCGCCCGAGAACGCAATCGACTGGAAGGGCAATCCCTGGAACGGCAAGACTTCTACCGAGAAGGGAGCTCATCCCAACAGCCGTTTTACCGCTCCCGCGGTCAATTGCCCCTGCATCAGCCCCGAGTTTGAGAACGGCAACGGCGTTCCCATCAGCGCATTTATCTTCGGCGGAAGAAGAGCAAAGACCGCTCCGCTCGTCTATCAGGCTAAGGATTGGAACAACGGCGTGTTCGTCGGTTCGATCATGGCTTCCGAGACCACGGCTGCGGCTGCCGGCAAGACCGGCGTCGTCAGAAGAGATCCTATGGCGATGCTCCCGTTCTGCGGCTACAACATGGGCGACTATTGGCAGCATTGGCTCGATATGGGCGCTTCGGTCGACGAGGACAAGCAGCCCAAGTTCTTCAACGTCAACTGGTTCAGGACCGACGATGAAGGCCACTTCATCTGGCCCGGCTTCGGCGACAACATGAGAGTGCTCGATTGGATGCTTAAGCGCATCGAGGGCGTCGTCGACGCGGTCGAGACCCCGATCGGTCTCGTCCCCAAGGCGGAGGACATCAACCTCGAGGGACTCGACGGCGTGACCGTCGACACCGTCAAGGGACTGTTGCAGATCGACAACGACAATTGGCGCGAAGAGGTCAAGGGCATCAAAGAGTTCTATGCCAAGTTCGGCGACAAGCTGCCCAAGGAATTGGAAAAGCAGGTCGAGGAGCTGGAGTCCAAGCTCGCCTGACGATTTGACAAGCATTTGACGGGAGGTTCGCCTCCCGTCTTTTTTTGCGCAAAAAAGTAGACGCGCTGCTTATGCGCTTGCGGACGCGGCGCGTAAGCAGATGTGTAAATTGTTTGTAAAAGATTGCTCCAAAGCCTTTGCCGCCATTTACAAAAGGCTCAAAGTGTTATATATTTGAAGTATGAAAAAGTTTGCTGCGTTCATTGTCAAGTACAGGCTCATCATACTGGGACTGATCTTACTTGCGACCATCGCGTGTACGTTTGCGATGTTCTACGTCAACGTCAATTCGGACATTCTTTCCTATCTTCCCGACGGCATGGACATGACCGAAGGACTTGACTTCATGCAGGAAAACTTCGATATGCAGGGCGACGCGATCGTAGGCATAAGCGGAGAGGGATTGACCTATGAGTGGATGCAGCAATATACAGCGAAACTTGCGGAGCAATATTCGACCGGCGACGACCCGGTGATCAAACCGGGAGGCGTCATTTGGCTCGGTATGATCAAGGAAATGGCAGAAGCGGATCTCGACTTTAATATTTCAACCGGCAATGACGCTGTAGATGACATGATCGCCGCGCAAATGCCGAGCATGATCGATGATTTTTTGGAGCAGTACGGGCTTACCTATGAAGATCTGCAAAACGTGATGTCGGGCATGGCGAACAATGAAGATATAAAACATATGTTCCACCCCGACGATCAGACCTATTTGATCATGTTGCAGCTGTCCGCGCCAAGCTCGTCCGACGAGGCGATGGATCTTTTGGACGACATCGAGACGACCGTCGCAAAGGCGGGGTACGACGTCGCGCTCGGCGGCAGCAGTCAAGTCACGCGCGACGTGTTCCAAAGTACGATCGGCGAGATCCCCAAGTATCTCGTCGTCGGCATATTGGTGATGTTCATCATCCTGTTGCTGACTACGACCTCTTTGATGGAGCCGATCATCTTCATGCTCACGCTCGGCGTGTCCATCATGGTCAATATGGGTACCAACATCATCCTGCCCAGCGTCAGCGTCATCACGTTTGCCGCGTCGTCGATCTTGCAGCTTGCGCTGTCGATGGACTATGCGATCTTCCTGATGCACCAATACGAACTTGAAAAGCAGTCGACGCTCGACAATCGTCTTGCGATGCAAAGGGCGATCCCCAAGACGTTCTCGACGATAGCCGCGTCGGCGTTGACGACGGTCGGCGGGTTTATCGCGCTGTTCTTTATGCAATTCGAGATCGGCGCCGACCTCGGATTGGTACTCGCAAAGGGCGTTGCGCTAAGTCTGCTCACGGTCATCTTCCTGCAGCCCAGCCTTATGCTGCTGTTCGACAAGGCGCGCGAAAAGACAAAACACCGCATTCTCGTCCCGACGTTCAAGGGCACGAGCGGCTTTGCGGTCACCTACCGCAAGACGCTTGTGGCGATCGCGCTCATCTTGCTGATCCCTGTCGCGGTGTTGCAGGGCAGGGTGGAACTTTCGTACATCAAATTTATCGATGAAGACCCCAATCCGTCCCATGTAGATCGGGTCGTCGACTCGATGAGCAACTCGATCATTGTCATCGTACCGACCGATACGGGCAAAGACGGCGATGGCAAATATGCCGATCAATACGCGTTCATTGAAGAGATCAAGAATATGGATCACGACGTGACCGCGATGATGGGCTTGTTTGCGATGATCCCCGAAAACGGAAGCGGACTTGTCGATATGGCGTCAGATCCCGAACTTGAAAACAAAATAGACGCAATGATCGACGACAATGAGGGGCTGTTGGACTTGGCAGAAACACTTGTGCCGAATATAAGAGAATTGATCGAACAGTCTATCGCTGACATGAAGGGCATGATGGCGCAGGCGCAGGGCATGATCGGCGGCTTTGTCAACAACGGCTATACAATGTACACGGTCATGATAGACTGCGAGGCGGAGTCGGACGAAGCGGAAGCCGCGATCAAAGACATCCGCGTGATATTGAGCAAATATTTCGGCGAGGACTACTATCTGACCGGTATGTCGCAGGCAGTCGAGGATCTCAAGGCGATCACTCCCACCGACTTCAACATCGTGACGATCGTGTCCGTACTCATCATATTGGTCGTGCTGCTGTTCACGCTGCGGTCGGTCAAGATGTCGGCGATCATCATTGCGGTCATCGAATTCGGCATCTTCCTCAACCTTACGCTGTGCTACATCGTCGGGCAGCAGATCAACTTCATGGCGTACATCATATTGAGTTCGATACAGCTCGGCGCGACGGTCGACTACGCGATCCTGTTCACCGTCAAGTACAAGAACTATCTCGGCGCGCTGCCGGCGAGGCAGGCGGCGTACAAGGGCTTGACCGAGAGCGGCGTGTCGATTCTGACTTCGGTCGCCATACTTGCCGGATGCTGTCTGTCGGTGTCGCTGATCACCAGCAACCGCATTGTGTCCGAGATAACGATGCTCATCGCGCGCGGCGCGATCATCAGCGGCATATTGGTGCTCGTGCTGCTGCCGGCGCTGCTGATCATGTTTACCGGCAATCAAAAGCTCAAGGGCGCGCGCATACGCAAGCGGCAGCGCAAACTCTTCCGCAAGGAGACCGATCCGGAAGGGGCGGCGTCCGACGGCAAGACGCAGCAGGCGTAACGTTTTTCGGCATAGATATACAAAGAACCGCCGCAATTATCAGTTGCGGCGGTTGGTTTTTGGATCATTTCCGCGCTTGGTCGGGAGAGCCTTGTTCTGTCGGCGCGTCGGGGTCGTAGACGCCTCTTTCGCGGTCGAACGCAAGCCCCGCCGTCTCGGCGCTGACCTTGCAGGCAAGCTCCGTCTCGACGGGCATCGTCGCGTAATTCGACGGATCGATGTCATAGATGAGCGGATCGTCGACTTTGTAAAATTCGCGGTATTTGCGGATGTACATCTCCATTGCTCGCCGGTGCAGGTCGTTTTCGCGCTCCTTGAGCGGCAGTGACTTGTCGGGATACAGCGCCGGCATCACGAACAGCGTCACCTTGTACGACGCCTTGAACAGCTTACGTATGCCCGTAGGAGCCGAGTAGCAGAAGAACATCGGGACGACCGGCACGTCGTACTTGACCGCATAGTGGAACGAGCCCTTTTTGAACGGGCGCGGTTTGCGGAAGTTCATCCACATCGATTGTTCGGGGTAGAAGTGGATGATGCGCTTGTCGGCGAGCAACTCTTTGAACGCGACGTTGAGGTTGCGCATGCCCGAAAGGCAATTTTCGGGAG
>CALWKU010000017.1 GCA_944381345.1 uncultured Christensenellaceae bacterium | reverse complement strand
TTGGCTTTCGCCTTTTTCATATCCTTTGTCTTTCCAAAACTCCGCAAAATTTTTTACGGCAAGTTTTCTTTCTTTTTCACTTTGCGTCATTTGTCTACCCGATGAGTGATTTTGTTTATACTAGTATTATATCATCTCGTCCGGCTATTGCGCAATTACAAAAGGGTGAATGCTAAAATATCAATCATTTTCCCGTTTGGTCGCGCTTTAACGGCGTTTTAACCATTCTGCGCTATAATATCATCGAAAACCGCAGCTTGCCGCGACCGCTTTTGGTTTACTTTGCGCGCACAATATGTTATAATAACGCAAAACGGTCAAAATTAAGGAGACGGAAATGAAAAAGAAGATTATTTACAGTGCGATCCAGCCATCGGGCATCATGACCCTCGGCAACTACATCGGCGCGGTAAATAATTGGCGTGCGATCCAAGCCGACGAGGGCAACAAGTGTCTGTTCGCGCTCGCCGATCTGCATACGATCACGGTCAGGCAGGAGCCGCAGAAGCTGCACGACAACACGATGAGTTTCCTTGCTTTGCTGCTTGCGGCGGGCATCGATCCGGCAAAGAGCGTGATCTACATTCAGTCGCACGTGCATGAACACGCGGAACTCGCGTGGCTGCTCAATTGCTACACCTACGTCGGCGAGATGAACAGGATGACCCAATTCAAGGACAAATCCGCAAAGCACGCCGACAACATAAACATGGGCTTGATGGACTATCCGGTGTTGATGGCGGCGGACATATTGCTGTACAAAACGGACGCGGTTCCGGTCGGCGTAGATCAGATGCAGCACATCGAGATCGCGCGCGACATCGCCGAGCGGTTCAACAACATCTACGGCGACACTTTCGTCGTACCGGAGGGCAGGTTGACCAAGACGGGCGCGAAGATCATGAGCCTTCAAGACCCGACGTCAAAGATGAGCAAGTCAGACCCCAACCCCAACGGCGTCATAAGCGTGTTGGACAGCGCGGACGAGATTACCAAAAAGATAAAGCGCGCGGTCACGGACAGCGGTTCGGCGATAGTCTTTGATCCCGAAAACAAGCCGGGAGTGAGCAATTTGCTCAGCATTTTGGCAGCCGCCGAGGGCAAGAGCGTCGACGAGGAGGTCGAGCGCTTTGCAGGCAAGATGTACGGACACCTCAAAATCGCGTGCGCGGAGGCGGTAGTGGAGATGCTGCGCCCCTTCCGCGAAAAGTACGACGCGCTGATGTCCGACCCCGCAAGACTTTTGTCGATCGCCGAGGACGGCGCAAGACAAGCTCACGAGATCGCAAGCGCGACGCTCAAAGAAGTCAAGAAAAAGATAGGATTGGTGGTCTGATGTTCGGATACGTTTTGCCCGACAAGCCCAATATGTTCGTAAAGGACTTTACGTTGTACCGTGCGTTCTATTGCGGGCTTTGCAAGACGATAGGCAAAAAGTGTTCGCAGGCGATGCGCTTTACGACCAACTACGACATGACCTTTTTCGCCGCGTTGCTGCATGCAGTCAGGGGCGAGCAGGCGACGATCAAAAACGAGGTCTGCATCCTCAATCCGTTCAAAAAGAAGTCCGTCGTCGCCGTTGATCGCAGCATGATCGACGCCATGAACTTCAACACTATCCTGGGACATTGGAAGCTCGTCGACGACATAGAGGACAAGGGCGGAGTGTTGCGCAAAATTTTGGACTCTGTGATGATAAAGCGCCATTATCGCAAGGCTTGCAAGGCGATGCCCGAGGTCGCAGCAGCGGTCGAAAAGGGCTATCGCGGTCTTGCCGAAAGAGAGAGGGAAAAGTGTGCGTCGCTCGATCTTGCCGCCCATCCGTTCGCACAGATGATGAAGGAGTGTACTCGGCTGATACTTGCGGACGACTATCAAGACGCGATAGGCGATATGATGTATTGCATCGGCAAGTGGGTGTACTTCGCAGACGCGATCGACGACGTCGAAGAAGACGCAAAAAAAGACGAATACAATTGTATGCTGGTCGGGTATGATTTCAAGGACAGAGAGACGTTTATTTCCGACCGCAAAGATATGATTACATTTGCTCTCGAGGACAGCTGCAGGGGCATAAACGAGGCTTTCGACCGCGTTACGCTCAAGGCGTTCGAGGGTGTGATAACGAATATCATCTGGTACGGTCTCAGAGAAAAGACCGCAGAGTTGTTAAGGAGGACGACCAAGTGCAAAAGGACCCGTATTTGATATTGGGACTGCAAAGCGACGCGACCCAACAGCAGGTCGAGGACGCCTACCGCGCTCTTCGGAAGGAGTATGAGGAAAAGTGCTTTGCCGAAGGCGAAGAGGGCGCGAGGGCGGCGCGCAAGCTGACCGAACTCGATCAGGCATACCGCGACTGCCTCGAAGATTTGCAAAGCCGAGTCAAGATCTCCGATTTCGGCAACGTGCTGGGACACGTCGAGGATCTGGTTAAACAGGGCAAGCTGGACGACGCGCAGGACGCGCTCGACAAGATCGAGCCGCGCGACGCGGAGTGGCACTATGTGCAGGCGCTCATCTATTACCGCCGCAATTGGCATACCGAAAGCAAGAATCAGCTCGAGATCGCGCTTGCGCTCGATCCTCCCAACGCGAAATATCAGCGCACCTACAAGCGTCTTACCGATATGCTGTCGGGCGCGGGACAGGGCGCTTCGCAGGGCGCCGGTCAACAGCAGCAGGCGCGCAGCGGCTATGCCGACACCCGCGGCGGCTATTCGCGTCCCGCCGACAGAGGCGCCGACAATCTCAACGCGTGTTGCAACACCTGCTCGACGTTGATATGCTGCGATTGCTGCTGCGAGTGCATGGGGGGAGACCTGATCCCCTGCTGCTGAGATGAGACGCCGCAGAGTTTCGGACAACAGACGCCGCAGCGAGATGATCGCGCTGTCGGCGGTGGGTTGTGCGATGACGGCGATCTGCGTCGTCGTGCAGGCGTACGTGCCGATCAGCGTAGCGCTCAACGTCGTAGCTGCGCTGTTCGTAGCGTTGCCGCTGACTCGGGGATATTGGGTCGGCGCGCTGATGGCGTACGTCGCCGCAGGGTTGATAGGCTTTTTCACAGTCAATATCCAAGCGTTGCCGTTCATCATGCTTTTCGGGCCGTACACGATCGTGATGTGGCTGCTCGATTTCAAATTTTACAATGTTCAAAAATTGCCCAAATGGGCAAAGATCGTCGTCATCTCGTTCGTCAAAGTCGGTTACTTTTTCCTTATGTTTTGGGCGTGCCTGCAATTGATGCAGGTCGTCGTCGCCGACATCGGGCTGTTGGGGTTCGACTGGACCGAACCAGTGCTGTATGCGGTCGGCTTTGCGCTTTTCTGCGTCTACGACCCGCTGTTCAGATGGGTGTACCGCTGTATGATCACATTGGTGTCGCGCCACGTCGGCAAGCCGAGACGCGACGCGCGTCCGCCCGTTCGGAATGACGCGGATACGCAAGACGTGTTTGGCGAAAGCGACGCCGGCGGCGGCAGCGAACGTTCGGCGCAGGACGGCGGAGTTCCGTCGGACAAAGGTTCCGGCGACGGCGACGGCGCTTCGGGCGAAGAGCTATGAGAGCGGACAGGGACGGCGAGAGGGCGCGCAAGTTTTCGCGGCGCAGTCTGCGCGCGGCGGTTGTGTGCGGAGTTTCTCTCGTCTTGATTTTGTTGTGTGTAGTCTTGGAGCGCGTCGACGGCGTCGCCGAGTGGGGCGCGCGCAACATCTCCCGCCCGATAGTATGGCTCTTGGGACACATCACGTCCGCTTTTCCCTTTTCGCTGTTTGAGATCGCGGTCGCGGTCGCGGTCGCCGGCGCGCTGTCGCTGATCGTCGTTGCGATCGTCTATTGCGCCAACGGCTTTTTGCGCCGCGGGCTATCGCATCTGGGCGTGCTTGCTGCGGTCGCGTTTTCGGTAGGCGCGGTCTATACCGTATGCACCGGTTTCAATTACTACCGCGATCCCGCGCCGGTACCCATGGCGGAGCAGGGCGAGTATACCACGGAACAATACGCCGATGTCGGGCAAATGTTTTTTGACGACTTTGCGCGCCTGCTGTCGGACGCCGAGATCGCCGACGACGGATCGATAGTCTCTCCGTACACGCCCGACGAGCTTGCCGAAATTCTCACCGAAGAGATGAAGAGGCTGGACGATCCCGCTTTCGGCGGATATTACAGTCCTTATACGCCGCGTTTCAAACCTATGCTTGCGTCCGAATTGATGAGCGATATGCACCTGGCAGGCATTACGTTCGTGCCGCTCGGCGAGGCGAGCGTCAACGTCTGCGCGCCCGTTCACGAATTGGCGTCCACCGCCGCCCACGAGCTTATGCACGCCAAGGGAGTGATGAACGAAGGCGAGGCAAATTTGGTGTCCTATTGGCTGCTCGTGACTTCGGACAACGACTTTTTGCGCCTTTGCGGTATGTTCGAGACGGCTGCCAACATAGTCATGCTTGCGCCCGACGACGAGACGGGCGAGAAGTGGAGAGAGCAATTGAAAGAGGCAGGCTACTACCGCGTGACAGAGCATTCCGCCGATTTTTGGAGCGAACACGACGTCTTTGCGCGGATATCAAACTTCTTCAACGACATCTATCTCAAAGCGCAGGGGCAGAGCGGCGCCGGCAGTTACGGCGACGGGCATACGACGCAGGTGGACGAGGTGCCCGTGATCGGCGAAGACGGCAAACCGGTGCTGGATGAAAACGGCGACCAGGTCGTCGACACCGTGATCGTCGAGTATTCGCAGATACAGCGTTTTATCTCAAAGTATTATCTCGGCTGAGTAAAGCGTCCGTGCGCGGACAATGCGCAAAATTCGCCTGTTTTCAGCAATTTATACGATAAATCCTCGTAAGCCAAGACATTTAGATCCGATATTTCGTACAATTATGTCATGGAAAATTTGGGTGAAAAGTTGAAAATGCTCCGCATTGACCGCGGATTGACCCAAAGCAAGATGGGGAAGTTGCTTTCCGTTTCTCAGGACACAGTCTCTTTGTGGGAGCGCAGCAAGAGCTTGCCGGACGTGGACGTCATCGTCCGCATTTGCAAGGAGTGCGGCGTGTCTTCCGATTGGCTTTTGGGCATCGAGGACATCTGAACGGATCATGCGGGTCGTCGCTGCTGCGACTGGCAATATCGGATCTGAAAGCTAAAGCGCGTCCCCGTTTGAAAAAATTGCATTAAAACGGTTGACAGCGCTTTCGGGCGTCGTGTATATTGATAGTGTCGAATGCGGAGAGGTACCGCATTGACGGATAGGACAAGACAAGATAAGAAAGGAGCAGACGAGAATGACACAGCGATACGTTTTTCGATGGTGACGTTCGGCGTTTTGTCGGACGGTTTTTTATTGGCGGCGAGTTGCCGCTTTGACATGGCTTTAGCCGCAACG
Organism: uncultured Christensenellaceae bacterium; assembly: GCA_944381345.1. Classification (GTDB taxonomy): domain Bacteria; phylum Bacillota; class Clostridia; order Christensenellales; family UBA3700; genus Ornithoclostridium. Next base: position 6,456 of record CALWKU010000017.1, on the reverse strand, counting down.
GACATTGTCTGCACGCGCTTTGCGCAAAATACGGAGAAATTTATATGAAAGAAAAAATACCATACAAAATATATTTGAGCGAAGACGAGATCCCCCGTCAATGGATCAACGTCAAAGCGTTCATGAAGGAGCAGCACGCGCCTTTCCTCAACCCGGCGACCGGCAAGCCGTGTACCAAGGACGATCTGCGCCCCGTGTTCTGCGACGAACTGATCGACCAAGAACTCGACTGCACGCGCAAGTATATAGACATCCCCGAGGAGATCGTCGACTTTTACAAGATGTACCGTCCGTCGCCTCTCGTCAGGGCGTACGTACTCGAAAAGGCGCTCGGCACGCCCGCGAAGATCTACTACAAATTCGAGGGCAACAACACCAGCGGCTCGCACAAGCTCAACAGCGCGGTCGCTCAGGCGTATTACGCCAAAAAGCAGGGCATTACGTCCGTTACCACCGAAACGGGCGCGGGACAATGGGGTACGGCGCTGTCCATGGCGTGCGCGTTCTACGGGCTTGACTGCAAAGTCTATATGGTCAAGACGTCGTACGAGCAAAAGCCGCACCGCAAAGAGGTGATGCGCACTTACGGAGCGACGGTCATCGCCTCGCCGTCCGACACGACCGAGGTCGGGCGCAAGATACTTGCCGAGCATCCCGGCACCGGCGGCTCGCTGGGCTGCGCGATCTCCGAGGCGATTGAGGTTGCGACTCATACGCCCAATTGCCGTTACGTCCTCGGCAGCGTACTCGATCACGTTCTCCTTCACCAATCGGTGATCGGTCTCGAGGCAAAGGCAGCGCTCGATAAGTACGGCGTCACGCCTGACCTCGTCATAGGCTGCGCCGGCGGCGGCTCCAACCTCGGCGGATTGATTTCGCCGTTCATGGCAGACAGGCTCGAGGGCAAGACCGACACGCAATTCCTCGCCGTCGAACCCGCAAGCTGCCCGTCGCTGACGCGCGGCGTCTATGCTTACGACTTCTGCGATACGGGCAAGACCACTCCGCTTGCCAAGATGTACACGCTCGGCAGCGGCTTCATGCCGTCGCCTAACCACGCCGGCGGACTTCGCTATCACGGCATGAGCCCCGTCGTCTCCAAGCTCTATCACGACGGCTATATCAAAGCAGTCTCCTATGAGCAGACAGCGGTGTTCGAGGCGGCGGAGAAGTTCGCCCGCACAGAGGGTATCCTGCCCGCGCCCGAGTCCTCTCATGCGATCAAGGCGGCGATCGACGAGGCGTTGCGCTGCAAGGAGACAGGTGAAGAAAAGACCATTTTGTTCGGCTTGACCGGTACAGGCTACTTCGACATGACCGCCTACAAAGCGTTCAACGACTGCACGATGACGGACTATATCCCGACCGATCAGGATCTTGAGCGCGGTTTTGAGTCGTTGCCTAAGGTCGAGGGGTGAGGACAAGGTTTTGACGGCGGCTTTTACGCAGGGGCTTCACCCCGCCGCTTGCTAAGACCCAAGGGTATTGACCTTCGCGGTCGATGGTTCGCCTCTGCGCAAAATACGCTCGTCAAAACTGCTGCGCACCGGCGCAAAAATCCGACGGCAAAACGCCGTCGGAATTTTTTTGCGCCGGCTTGTCCTCACCCCTCGTCCTCGGGCTTAGTTTTGAAATGTTTGGCGCGTCGTCGGCATACCGGTACATAAGGTTAGTCTCTGCGCAAAATACGCTCGTCAGAACTGCTGCGCACCGGCGCAAAAACCCGACGGCATTTGAGGATCGGAACAGGCGCAAAAATTTTACAAAAAATTGCGCGCCGACTCTTGACAATCTGATGATGCGGGACTATAATATGCGCTGATCGAAGGGAGGACCTGCGATCGAGACAACTTAATAAGGAGGTGAGTGTATGAAATTCATACGCACTCTCGTCAAGTACGTCAGAGAGTATGGGCTTTACATAAAGCTCTGGTAAGGGGACGGCGTACGGAAGTTGTGAGGCAATGTCTGATCGACATTGTATTTTTTATCCTTTTTCGCGGCGTTTACGCTGTTCGATGTTCGCGTCGAGTGCAAGTTTTGTCAAAAGCCATTTGTATGAGTTCATCGTTCTGTTTTGTTTGTATTCGTGAAAATATTTATTATTATCAATGAATATCAATTAGTTTATTATAATGCGGTCGAGTTAGCGCCGCCGCAAGATTTAGAAAAATATATCCGAAAGATCCATAAAATTTTTTGCGGAGGGTATTGAAAAACGCTTAATTTTATAGTATAGTATATACATCAAATACGTTTGCGGGCGCGGTAATGGATGCATACATCGTCGTAATCTTCATATTGGCTTTGTGCTACACCTTTTATATGGGGTTTTCGGACGGAGCAAACGCCGTTGCGACTTGTGTTGCGACGAGGGCGATTAAGCCGCGCTATGCGATAGCGATCTCCGGTGTCGTGATGTGCGTCGCGCCCGTGGTGATATGCTATCTGTTCCGCAGCGACAGCGTTGCGCGCACCGTGGGCAGTCTTGTCAGAGAGGAGGCGTTTGCCGGCATCTCTCCCGAGGCGGGATTCATATTTTTGCTTTCGGCGATGATCGCGGCGTTGGGGTGGTCGGTGATATGCGTGCTGGCGTCCGTGCCAAACAGCACTTCACACACGCTTTTGGGCGGCATAGTCGGTGCGGCGATCGCAATGTTCGGTTTCGGCTTGGTCGATTGGACAATGGTCGGACTTAGGGTGATTTTGATGGTGTTTTTGACGCCGGCGATATGCGTCCTCGTGGGCTTTTTGCTCAGCAAGCTGTTCCGTGTGATATGCGCGCGCATGGATCGCAGCGTAAAAAAAGCGTTCAGGGCGATGCAGGTAGTCAACGTCATGCTGCTCAGCACGTCCATCTCGATCAACAACGTCCAAAAGGCGATGGGCATCTATCTGTTGGCTTTGATCGTATGCGGCGGCGCGGACGGCGCTGCCTATCAATTTGAATTTTGGACGGTCGGCGTATTGTCCGTGGCGATCATGCTGGGACTGTTTTTGGGCGGTTACAAGCTGATCTACACCGTGGGCAAGCGCATTTACCGCGTGGGGACGCTTCAATCGTATGTCGCGCAATTGTCGACGGCTGCGGTCGCGTTCACCTGTACGTTCACGGGCGTACCGGTCAGCACCGGGCAGGTCGTGTCGTCGAGCATAATCGGCGTGGGCATCGCAGACAAAGTCAGCGCGGTGCATTGGAACGCCGCAGGCAAAATATTCACGTCATGGATCTTGACGTTCCCGGCGGCGGCGTGTATCGGCGCGTTGGTGTGCCGGGTATTGAGTTTGATCGCGTTATGAGGAGGAGATATGGGTATTTTTCGCAAAAAGATAGATTTTTTTGAATTGCTGGGCAAGCAGTGCGCGGCGATGGTGGGCGGCATGCGCGCGCTTTACGACTATTGCACGACTTGCGACGAAAAGTTCGGCGACGACGTGATAAGGATAGAGGACGAGGGCGACATGATCCGCCGCGTGCTTATCGACGAATTGAACAAGACGTTCATCACTCCGATGGAGCGCAACGATCTTTTCGATCTGTCCCGCCAGTTGGACGAGATACTCGACTATGCCAAGACCGCGGTCGACGAAACGCGCCTTTTCGGGATCAAGCCCAACGAGGATATGGTCAAGATGGTGTCCATACTGCTCGACATCACGCTGCACATTCAAAAGGCGGTGGGCAATATGTCCGGACACAAGTCTATCGCGCGCGACGAGGCGATCAAGGTCAAGGGGTTGGAGAACAAGGTCGGTTCGGCATACTACAAGGCGCTGGCGCGGCTGTTCGACACAGAGGACATACACGGCATTTTTAAGTACCGTGAGATATACCGTCATCTCAACACGACTGCGGACGTCGCGGACAGGGCAATGGACTCGCTTTTGGACGCGCTGCTGTCGCTGTAAAAAGTTGTTGACAAAACCTGCGTTTTGCGATATGATGTAAAAAACGGAATAGGCGCAGAAGAGGATCAGTAGCCTCGACGATGTCTTCAGAGAGCCGCGGTTTGGTGCGACGCGGCGGCAGGATCGCGGTGAACTCGCCTCGGAGTCACGGGTGTGAATTCAGTAGCCCCGTCGGGTGAGCCCGATACAGCGGAAGAGGTTCTTCGGGACATTCGTCCCCGAGAGCGAAAAAGAGTGGTACCACGGGCGCGGCTTCGTCTCTTGACGAGCCGCGATTTTTATTTAGATACGGAGGTAAGAGCATGAAGAATTGGCAAAAGTATTCAAAAGGCTATTTCTTGCCGCCCTATCCCTGTTTTGATTGGGCGAAAAAAGACAGCGTCGACAAGGCGCCGATATGGTGCAGCGTCGATCTGCGCGACGGCAACCAGGCGCTCGTCGTGCCGATGAGCCTTGATCAAAAGCTTGACTTCTTCACCTTTTTGTGCAAGATAGGTTTCAAGGAGATCGAGGTCGGCTTTCCCGCGGCGAGCGAGACCGAGTATGAGTTTTTGCGCGAGCTGATCGAGAGGGATATGATTCCCGACGACGTGACCGTGCAGGTGCTGACGCAGTCTCGCGAGCATATCATAAAAAAGACTTTCGACGCGTTGGCGGGCTGCAAAAACGCCATCGTGCATCTGTACAACTCCACGTCCGTAGCGCAGCGCGAGCAGGTGTTCAAAAAGCCCAAGGACAAGATCACCGAGATTGCTGTGACGGGCGCTAAACTTGCGATGGAATTCGCCGCAAAGACGCCGGGCAACTTCCGCTTCGAGTATTCGCCCGAGAGCTTTACCGGCACCGAGCCGGAATACGCGGCGGAGATATGCAACGCAGTACTCGACGTCTGGAATCCCACGGCGGAGCGCAAGGCGATCATCAATCTGCCCGTGACGGTCGAGATGTCCATGCCGCACGTCTACGCTCAACAGGTCGAGTATATGTGCAAGGAACTCGACAACAGAGAAAATCTCATAATCTCGCTGCATCCGCACAACGACAGAGGCTGCGCGGTCGCCGATTCCGAGATGGGCTTGCTCGCGGGCGGAGACCGCATCGAGGGCACTTTGTTCGGCAACGGCGAGCGCACCGGCAACGTCGACATCGTCACGCTTGCGATGAATATGTTCTCGCAAGGCGTAGACCCCGGGCTCGACTTCTCTGATATGCCCGCGGTGTGCGAGGAGTATGAAAAGGTCACCGGCATGCCTGTCGGAGACAGACAGCCGTATGCCGGCAGGCTCGTGTTTGCGGCGTTCAGCGGTTCTCACCAAGACGCGATCGCTAAGGGCATGAATTGGCGCAAAGACAAGCATTTGGAGCAATGGACAGTCCCGTATCTGCCCATCGATCCCCACGACGTCGGACGCACCTATGACGCGGACGTCATCCGCATCAACAGTCAATCGGGCAAGGGCGGCATCGGCTATCTCATGGAGAATACGTTCGGCATCGTCTTGCCGCAAAATATGCGCGAGAGTTTCGGTTATCTCGTCAAATCGGTGTCCGACCACGCGCATAAGGAACTCAAACCCGACGACGTATTCAAAGTGTTTAACGACAGCTATGTCAACCTCACTTCGCCGATCAAGCTGTTTGAACACCACTACGAGCAGCGCGACGGCATTCAGGCGCGCGTTACCGTCGAGTATAACGGTGAGATCGTCGAACTCAAAGGTTCAGGCAACGGCAGGTTGGACGCCGTAAACCACGCGCTCGCGTCGATCGTCGGAAAGGACTTTTCCATCGAGGAGTATCAGGAACACGCTCTGACCTCTACCTCCAAGTCGCAAGCCGTCGCCTATGTGTGCATCTCTCACGACGGCGGCAAAAAGACCTGGGGCGTCGGTATCCACAACGATATCATTGCGGCGTCCGTCGCGGCGTTGGTATCCGCCGTTAATAATATGCTGACCGCGCAAGCGGGGTGAGGGCAAGGTTTTGACGGCGGCTTTTACGCAGGGGCTTCACCCCGTCGCTTGCTAAGACCCAAGGGTATTGACCTTCGCGGACGATGGTTCGCCCCTGCGCAAAATACGCTCGTCAAAACTGCTTCGCACCGACACAAAAAATTCCGACAGCAAAAAATGCTGTCGGAAAATTTTTTGCGTCGGCTTGTCCTCACCCCGCTTGCGCGGTCTTTTTTGGGCTTTATACTAAGAGAGACAGGCAAGGAGAGGGTATTGACCCTGCACGCGCGCCGCGCAAATTCATCCCGAAATAGCGTGCTCAAAACTGCTGCGCACCGACACAAAAAATTCCGACGGCAAAAACGCCGTCGGAAAATTTTTTTCGTCGGCTTGTCCTCACCCCGCTTGCGCGGTCTGATTTGGGCTTGGTTCTATGAGGGGCGGAGGCGAGGGTATTGACCATTTCAGTTCCGCGCTCCCTTTGGGGCGCGGCTTTCATTCACCGCTTTGGCGTCAAACGGCGAATAACGGCACATCTTGGCGTCTCATCTGCGCGTCTCGGGCGCGGTCACGGGCAGGAGCCCGGTTGGGCCGC
>CALWKU010000016.1 GCA_944381345.1 uncultured Christensenellaceae bacterium | reverse complement strand
GATGATGTCCCCGTCCGATATGCCGCGTTCTTTGAGGTCGTCGATCACCGAGAGCATAAAGCAAGACTTGCCGCAGCGACGAATGCCCGTTATGACTTTGACAAGATCGCTTTCGTAAAATCCGCGGATCTTGTTCAAATAGTATTCGCGCTTGAAAATTTGATTTTGCATATTTTCACCTCAACATCAATATAGCATAATCATTGAGTTTTTTCAAGTTAACGCATATATTTTTGCAAAAAAGTGAAAAAAGTATGCGTTAACTGCCGTTTTTTAAGGTTGCAAAAACAAAAGTTATCACAATTTGAGGGCAAGAAGACGTTTGTCAAGCACGCTCGGGCGGCGGAAAAGGCGAGGGCGCTGCCGCAAAATATATGTTGACGTGCGCGCGCGTGTGCCTTATAATAGAATTGCGGAACCGCCGCATATGAGGGAATTATGAAGAGATTCGACATCGATGTGACGTCGGCGAGCGCGGCGGAGCAGACCGTCGTCATCGGCGACGTGCGGTTTTCGGCGCTGACTTCGCGTTTGCTGAGGGTGGAGCGCGGCGCGTTTTGCGACGAGCCGACCCAACGCGTATGGCACAGGGCTTTCGACAAGCCGAAGTTCGAGCGCGGACAGAGCGGCAATGTCGTCGAGATCGTCACCGCGGATACGCGGTTTGTCTACGACGTCGGCAAGCGCAAAATGATTGAGATCGTCTTGAAGGACGGCAGGCGGGTGCGCAACTTCCGCAAGGGCAACCTCAAGGGGACGCGCCGCACGCTGGACGGCTGCGACGGGGCGGTGCCGCTCGAAGACGGGCTGGTCTCGCGCGGCGGCGTCGCGGTGATGGACGATTCGGACGGCTTGATATTGCGCGGAGAAAAGATAGCCGCTCGTCCCGAGTGCCGCGACGAATATTATTTTGCATACGGCGGCGACTACCGCGGCTGCATTGCCGACTTTTTCAAACTTTGCGGCAAGGCGCCGCTCGTGCCGCGCTTTGCTCTGGGCAATTGGTGGAGTCGTTACAAGGCGTACACGCAGGAAGAATACTTGGTTCTGATGCGCCGTTTCAAGGAGGAAAAGCTGCCTTTTACGATCGCTACGATAGATATGGATTGGCATTGGGTAGACGTTGTCGGCAAGTTCGGCGAAAAGGCGAGACCGAGCGTGTCGCTCGGCGCGCTCGACAAGATGTACAACACGCGTACGCCCGGCTGGACGGGTTACAGCTGGAACACCGACCTTTTCCCCGACTACCGCGCGATGTTTCTCGAACTGAAAAAGATGGGCTATCGCATCACGCTCAACGTGCATCCCGCGCAGGGCATACGCTTTTTTGAGGATATGTATCCTTCGGTAGCAAAGACGGTCGGCGTCGATCCCGCGTCCAAAGCGCAGATCCCGTTTTCGCTCGCCGACGACAAGTACCTCAAAGCCTATTTCGACGACGTACACAGACCGTACGAGAGCGACGGCGTAGACTTTTGGTGGATCGATTGGCAGCAGGGCAAATACAGCGACGTGCCCGGGCTCGATCCGCTTTGGGCGCTCAACCACTATCATACGCTCGATCAAAGGGACGAGGGCAAGCGCCCGCTCATCTTGTCGCGCTACGCAAAAGAGGGATCGCACCGTTATCCGGTCGGGTTTTCGGGCGACACGTTCATGACCTGGCGATCGCTCAAATTCCAGCCCTATATGACAGCGACCGCGGCGAATGTCGGCTATACGTGGTGGAGTCACGACATAGGCGGACATCAATGGGGCATCAAGGACGACGAGCTGTATGTCAGGTGGGTGCAATTCGGAGTATTCTCGCCCGTCAACCGTCTGCACTCCACGTCCAACGAGTTCATGGGCAAGGAGCCGTGGAAGTGCGGCAAAGAGGCGGAACGCGTGTCGGGCGACTTTTTGCGGCTGCGTCACAGGCTGATACCCTATTTGTATTCCGAAAACTATTCGACGCACGCCGACGGGCGCGCATTGTGCGAACCGATGTATTACGGCTGCGACAAGCCGGAGGCATACGACGTGAAAACTCAATACATGTTCGGCAAAAACCTGCTTGTCAGTCCGATAATCCGCCGCTCGGACAGGCGCACCGGGCTTGCGTGGGCGGACGTGTGGCTGCCCGTCGGAGAGTGGACGGACATCTTCACGGGCAATCGCTATAATGCCGGGAAATACCGAGTGTACCGTCCGCTGCACCAAATGCCCGTGTTTGCAAAAGAGGGCGCGATCGTCCCGATGTATGCCTTAGGCGACGACAACGGGCTTGAACCGGACAGAGCGCTTTGCGTCAAGATCTTCCGCGGCAGCGGCGAATACACGCTTTACGAGGACGACGGAGTAAGCCTCGCGTACGAAAAAGGCGCGTTTGTCAAGACTGCGATGAGCGTGCGCGCGGACGGAGACAGCTTGACCTTCAAACTCGAGCCGGGCGGCGGAGATCTCTCGATGCTGCCCAAAGACAGAAGTTGGACGCTCGACTTCGCCGACATAGCGGAGGCTAACGTAGCTATCGACGGCAAACCGCTCGGCAAATTGTCTGACGGCGTGACATTGAAATACGACGGCGAGCCCGTGACAGTCACGTTGACGGATTGCATTTTCAAGCGCAACGCCGATTACCGCGAAAGCGTGATCGACACCGTTTCGCGCTATCGCATGTCGAATATGCGCAAACTGACTCTGTTCCGCCTCGTCCCCGACGTGCGCGACTGCCGACTGCCGCTTTCGCAAGCCCTGCGCGGTCCCGTCGAGGAGCTGAGACGCATTTGCGAATAGCCTATAAAAAACGCGTCATACGACGCAAAATTCGAAACGGGACAAGACGTGGGCGGCAGGAAAAGAGCTTTGAGGATCTATCGGCAGATCATGCGCACGACGGCGAAAGAGATATACGACGCGTCGCGTTCGGACGGCAAATAAACTAAAAACGTCTCACAGCAAAAAGACGCTCCGGGTCGGGGCGTCTTTTGGCGTCGCTAAGAGGATTTGAACCTCCGACCTACCGCTTAGGAGGCGGTCGCTCTATCCGGCTGAGCTATAGCGACATATCGTTGCGTCGCAAAAGATTATACTACATCGTCGGTGCGAATGCAAGCGATAGCGAGCAGTTGCGAAAAACGGCGGCGGCAAAAGAGATCGTGCGGGCGGCGCGGGACGATGCGAGCGGGTGAGACGGAAGATCGCGTCGGTCGGCGGGCTTTGGGTGAAAAAGCGCGCCGGATCGCGGCGCGCAAGGGTTACGTCAAGAACAGCGGAAGAGTGAGTGTAAATATGAATGCCGCGATCGAGAACACCGTCTCGACGATCGCGCCGATCAACGCGCCTATACCTATTTTTTTGGCGCGGGCGGGGTAGTCGTCGTTCCAGACCAAAAAGAGGACTAAACCGATCACGGGAAAGAAAAAGCCGAGCGCTCCCCACCAACCGGAGGGTTTTTCGGCGGAGCTGTCGGGCTTGGCAGGCGCAGGATATTGCGGCGGGCGCGGCGATCCGTCCGAAAAGCGTCCGTCGGGGACGCTTTCGTTAAGGGGATCGGAAAGCTTCAAAGACGTGCCGCAATTGCGGCAAAAAGCATCATCCTGTCCGACTTGTCCGCCGCATTTTGGACAAAACATACAAACTCTCCTTTACAGCAGCGACGCGAGTAGTGACATCGCGTAGAGATCCGATGTCGCGGCGTCTACGCCGATCGCTATCGTGATGACGGCGATGATGATGGGAATAAGTATCACGAATACGACCGCGGCGATCACGCCGATCAACACTCCCTTGCCCACATATTTCGCGCGCTTGCGGTGTTCATCGTACCAGACGAGGAATAGGATGAAACCGATGAAGGGGAGGAAGAATCCCAAAGCGATCCAACCCTTGGATACATCCTCGTTTTCGCCGTGGCGGTCTTGATAGGCGTTGTAGTCGAAGCCTTTGTCGCATGACGAACGGTAGGCGTTGGGCTCGCCCTGACGCGCCGCGCCGCTTTCGGACGCGAACGGATCGGACTGCGGCGTCATCGCCGCGCCGCAATTGCGGCAAAAGCGGTCGTCGGAAGATAATTCCGAGCCGCACTTGGGACAAAACATAAGCTACCTCCTTTTTGCGGCGTCGAGCCGCAAGTCACGGATTATTGGATCAGGATATAGAATATCGTGATCGCCGCGAGAAAGATAAACAAGCCGATCAGCGCGCCGACGCCCACGTATTTGGCGCGTTTGCGGTGCTTGTTGTACCATCCCGCATACAATATAAACCCTACGATCGGGAGTACGAGCCCAAGTACGACCAGCCATCCGGACGCCTGTTCGAACTCGCCGTGTTTTTCCTTGTATTTTTCGTAATCGAAAGAGCCGCTGCCGAGGTCGGCGTCGCCGTCGTGGCGAGGAGCGTCATATGGCATATCCGCCGTGCGCGCTCCGCAATTGCGGCAATATTCGTCGTTCCGGCTCACTTCCGCTCCGCATTTCGGGCAAAACATAATTCAAATCTCCTCCCATGTATAATTATTATATATCGAATGAGAAAATATGTCAATATCGAATGTTTGTCGCGGCGCTTGCAAAACTCGGAATTCTGTTTTATAATTATTTCAGGAGAAAATTATGAAAAAATTTGTCTTTGCGGCGATCGCCGTCATCACCGTTTTAAGTGTGTCGACCGTGCTGTGCGCTTGCGACAGCGGTTCGGACATAGCTCTTGTTATCGACAAAGACAACGAGACAGTTTCGGTCAACGAAGATCTTTACGGCTTGTTCATCGAGGATATTTCCTATGCCGGCGACGGCGGTTTGGTGTCCGAACTCGTGCAAAACGGCAGTTTTGAGTACGCGCCCGACAAACTTGCCGCCTGGCGTACCGACGGCGTAAGCGTCGAGATCTCGACCGACGAGCCGCTCAACGACAAAAATCCGTCCCACGTCGTCGTGGACATCGGTGCGGACGGGGGATCGCTGTTCAACATCGGCTATCCCGAATATTACGATTATCCGAAAAGTCACTACAACGCCGCGCTTGCGGATACGCCCGATATGGGGTTTAAGCAAGGCGAGTATACGTTGTCGTTCTACGCGCGCGGTTTGGACGTGTACGGCGGCGAAATGAGCGCGCGGCTGTACGGTATAGACGGCGCCGACCTCGGAGACAGGGCCGTCGTCGGCGAGAGCGCAAAGAAGCAAAGCGATTATACCGGCTGGGACAGATACGAATTGACGCTGACGAGCAAATACGACCGCGACGGCGGGTTGGAGCTGCGCTTTGAGGGCGAGGGAGAGGTCGAACTCGACTTTGTTTCGCTCGCGCCCGCAAACGCATACGGCAGCGGCAGCGACGAGTGGAAGTATGTCACGCTGAGACAGGATATGTACGACGCGCTCGACGATCTGTCGCCCGGGTTCATCCGCTTTCCGGGCGGATGTCTCGCCGAGGGCGACGACCTCGACCGCCTGTTCTCGTGGAAGAACACGATAGGTCCTCTCGAAGAGCGTGAACACGCCAACAATATTTGGCGCGACGAGGAGATAGGCAAGAGCTACAACAACACTTTTGCGATGGGCTATCACGAGTATTTCCAATTGTGCGAGGACCTCGGCGCGGAGCCGCTGCCCATACTCAACGTCGGCATGATCTGTCAATTCAAGTTTGATCCCGGCTACCGCGATACAGAGAAAAAGCACCGCAAGGGAAAGATGAGCGACGAGGAGTGGAACGCCTATCTCGACAAGTTTGCGCTGCGCCCGGGCACTGCCGAATTTGAACAATACACGCAGGACATTCTCGACCTCATAGAATATTGCAACGGCGACGAGTCGACGGAGTGGGGTAAAAAACGCGCCGAAAACGGACACCCCGAGCCGTTCGGCCTCAAATATATAGGTCTCGGCAACGAGAATTGGGGCGACGTCTATTGGCGCAACTTCGACGCTTTGTACGGCGCGGTCAAAGAGGCATATCCCGAAATCACGGTCATCTCGTCGGCAAGCTACCAGTTCACCGGCGACTACATCGACGAGTCGTGGGAGATCATCTCCGACAAATACCCCGACACGATCGTCGACGAGCATTACTACACGAGCGGCAACAAGCTGTTCAACAATAACGACCGCTACGACGATTACGACCGCGACAGCGCGCAGGTCTTTGTCGGCGAGTATGCGGCGACCCCGTGGGGGATAGGCACCGACATCCAAGCCAATAATATGTGGTCGGCGATAGAAGAGGCGGGATATCTTACCTCGCTCGAGCGCAACGGCGACATAGTCAAGTGGGCGTCTTATGCGCCGACTTTCGCCAAGATCAACGCCCATTGCTGGGAACTGAACATGATCTGGTTCGACTCGCAGGGGCTCGTCCTGACGCCAAACTATTTTGTGCAGCAAATGTATTCTAACAACACGGGCACGAAATTTGTTGCGACGGAAGGCGCCGACGACGTCAAGACTTCGACGACGGTCGGCGAGGACGGGACGATCTATGTCAAGCTGGTCAACGAATCGTCAAAGTCGCGCTCGCTGACGCTCGACGTCGACGGTTACGAGGGGCTTGACAAGTGGTCGGTCGTATACATCGACGGCGTAAAGGCGGCGTGCAACGAACCGGGCTCGACGACGGTCTCGCCCGAGGAAGAGAGAGGCGACATGATCGACGGCGCCGCGTCGCTGACCGTCAAGCCGTACAGCGTCAACGTGATCAGACTGTACGGCGAGAAAGCGGACGTATGGATGCCGGCAGAACTGCCCGAGTCTATGGGTGAAAAGACGGAATACGACAAGTTTTTCGTCGATCCCTACGACGCGATCGCGTGGGGAGTGAGCGCGGCGGTCGCAGTCATCGCCGCCGTTTCCGCGATTGTCGCGGTGCGAGTCAAAAAGTCGAGGTCGGCACGGAAGGGAGGGGCGGACGACGTCGAATGAACCGCGCAAGAAGTAAATACACGGATGGGCGCAAAATGCCTATTATTGCGACAAAATAGGACGGGATGCGACTGCCTTTGTCCTATTTTGTGTACAAAGTTGTCATTTCTTCTTGACAAAATCGAAATAATATTGCACAATAATTATATACTTTGTTTATAGTTGAAAGCAGAGGGTATGGCAGAGACTAACAGGCGGCGCAGTCTGCGCTCCGACGGCAAAAAAAGTCTGTCTATAGTCGATTTGGGCGGCAGGAAGTGCGTGATGAAAGTATATGCGTCCGATGAGACGCCGCGCAAAGAGGCGGCGGTGATGAGGGCGCTGTCGATCACCGGGTACGCGCCCGAGGTAGTCGACGCGCAGGGCAGCTACATCATTGCGGAGTATCTCGAAGGGGAGGACTACGCGACGCTGTACCGCAAGGCGACGATGACAGACGACGCCGAGCTTCTCGACACGCTCGCCACACGGCTGTGTATGTTTTTGCAGATGTTCTATTCGCTCGAAGAGGGCTACATTTTGGGCGAGATAGATTTTGACGAATTCATTCTCTCCGACGGAGCGTGCAGATGCGTGTGCTTTTCCTCCGTCCGCAAGGGGATGCCCTATCAGGACATCGCGCAAATCGTCGCATATGCGATGTGCGCGGCGGCGGGGGGATGCTATGCGGCATATCCGTTCGTCAAGAGGATTTTGGAGGGGTTCCATATCGATGTCACCGGCATTGTCAACGATATGGGAGAATACATCGATCTATACGCCGAGAGGACGGGAGCCCCGATCGACAAGAACGCGATTTCGGAGACGCTTATGGGGTTTGCCGACGGCGATATGATCGCAAAGTTGCAAACACCGACCGCGTCGGAATAAAAACATAGGAGGCAAAACATGAAATTCGCAGAGAGATTAAAGGAGCAAAGACTTGCTCACGGGTACAATCAGGTGTACGTCGCCAAGTATATGCAGGTGTCCCAAGTGTCCATCAGCAATTGGGAGCGCGGGCTCAAAGAACCCAGCTACCAGGCATTGATCGACCTTGCCAACCTGTTCGGCAAGACCACCGATTATATGCTCGGCTTGGAAGACGACGACAAGTCTGCTCGTTGAGTGACGACAGGAAGATGATTTTTCGGTCTCCCCGCAAAGGAAGACAGATATATGTGTGCAAATTCAGGCGCGATGAAAGTCGCGCCTTTTGCTTTTCGCGGAAAGTCGAGTCCGGATTTGCGGACAAAATTGCCGTCTTTGCAAATAATAATGCCGTAACAGTTGATATTGCGCGCAGATTTTGTTATATTATTTGTAACTGCGTAAGAATTTGCGTCAAAAGGATTAGATTATGAAGAACAAAATTTTGGTCGTAACTTTGATCGTATTGTTCGCATTCGGGGCGCTCGTCTCTATGGCGGCGTGTTCGGACGCGTTGGCGACACCTGCGGACATCGCGGTGAGAGGCTACGATCTCAGTTGGAAAATGGTGCCTGACGCCGTGAGCTATGACATCACAGTCACCGGCGAGGACGACTATTCCGAGAAAGGGTCTTCGGAGAACGGATTCTACAAGCTCGAGATCACCAAGCCGGGCGTCTATACCATTACCGTCATCGCAGTTGCGGCGGACGGCAGACGTAGCGATCCCGGCGAGTTTGTCTATACGTTTAAGGGCAAGCTCGTTACTCCGTCCAAGCCCGATTACGACGCGGCTACGGGCGTGCTGACATGGGATACGGTCGAGCACGCGGCGTCATACAGCGTACGCATTGCGGACGCGACCGACGACGACGTCGACATCATCAAAGATATCGCCGACGCCACTTACACGCTCGATACGGAGAAGTACAACGCCGAGACCGACGCATATGACATTTCGGTCGCCGCGATCGCCGATCCCGACGGACTTTATTCGGACAGCGAATACAGCGAGGCAATACAGATCGGCTACGGCAAAAAGCTTGCCGTGCCCGAGATCTCTTCGGTCGACACCCGTATACGTTGGACTGCCGTTTCCGGGGCGAGCGGCTATGACATCAAACTGACAAACAAAGACGACGAAACCATCGTCTACACACTGCCCGTGACTAACTCGTCCGTGACGATATCGAGTTTCGACATCAAGGAGAACGGCGCGTACGACATCACGCTGTGCGCGCGCGGCGACGGAGAGGTCTATTTTGATTCGGATTGGAGCGATCCCAACAGCGAGTATGTCGTCTACAAGCTCGCGGATTTTGCCGATGAGGACGAGATAAAAGTCAGTGATGTCGACGGGGTCCAGAAGCTGATTTTCACCGTCTCCGAGGAGCAGGAGGCAAACGTGCAGAGATACACCGTTTCCGCGCTGCCCGTCGAGGGCGACGGCAGCTGCGGTTCCGCGCTTGCGCGCACCATCACCGTTGACGCGGACAAGGAAACGCCCGAGGAGGACGACGATTGGACGGTGACCGACAACGGCGACGGTTCCAAGACCTATTACGTCGATCTCGACGCGATCTTCTTTGACAAAGAAAAAAGGGGTGAAAAACACGAAGACTTAGCTGTCCGCAACTACGGCAGACTGTATAAGATCCGTATCCAAGCCAGACGCGACAGTTCGGACGGCGTTATCGACGGCGAGGCAACGGTTGCGGATGGCGAATATCAAAGCTATCTCAAGCCCGACGACGGCGCAAACGGCTATCAGGTGAGCAACGCCGGCGAGCTGGCATATATGCACTTCGAGCCCGATAAGAATTTTGTGCTGACCGCCAACATAGACATGGATGGCTATATGTGGCGCACCGTGTCGGAATTTAGTGGCAGCTTCACCAACGAGCATACATTCAGCTTGATCGACATTACGTATATGTCCGACGACCACAACAACGTCGCCTTCATCGGCACGCTTGCCGAGGGTGCGAGCGTCACCGATATTGCGATCGTCAATGCGTCCGCGTCGTCGGAAGGCGAGGATGCGGTCGCGCTCCTCGTCGCCGTCAACAACGGGACGATAGACGGATGTTTTGTCTCCGGCACCGTAGATGCGGGCACGGGGCTTGCGGGCGGTCTTGTCGCCGTCAACAACGGCAGTATAGACAAGAGCGCGGCGTATGCCGACGTCTCCGGTGCGGTCGCGGGCGGTCTCGCCGGAGCCAACAAAAAAGCAGGTACGATATACTCGTCATCCGCATTCGGTACGATAACCGCAAGCTACGAAACGCCCGAAAAAGACGAAGAGGGACAAGAAAAGACGGGGCAATACACGGGGCAATACAAGGATTACGTGGGTCTAGTCGAGGCGGGCGGCTTCGTAGCCGTCAACGAAGGCATTGTCTTTGCCGGATCATTTGAGGGCAACGTCTCGGCGTCCAACTCGGCTGCGGGACAATCCGTCTGCGCGGGCGGCTTTGTCGCGTACAATTCCGGCGCGATCAGAAGTTCGTATGCCGGCGCCATGTACAGCAATTATCAGGCGCGCCGCAACGTCGTATCGGCGTCGTCCGACACGATGGCAACAGGCATAGCCGCAGGAGGCTTTGTCGGGGTCAACGAGTCCGACGATTCGAGCGTAGGGGAGTGGAAACTGCCTTCCGGTTCGATCTCGGGCAGCTATGCAAACGTGCATGCCACCGCTTCGACGGCGGGCGGTTTTGTCGGCAACAACAAGGGAACGATAGAATACAGCTATTCCATCGGCGGCGTCGAAAACGCCGTGTCCACGCAATACGGCTTTGCCGGCAGCGGGTCGGAGAAGAGTTTCACAGGATGCGTATTCTATGACGACAGACTTCCGCAGGTCAAGTCGATCGAAGGCGTTGAGCGAGTCGACGGAGACGTCGATTTCAACAATGTCGGCTCGGCGATTGCGGAAAAGCTGGAAGGGCAAAATTTCGTCAAGACCGAGTGGGCTTCCAATCCGGTGATCGAAGCAAACCTGTCCTCGGGCGGCGCGTCTTTGAACAGAGACTTCTTATATGTTGCTACGGCGGATAGACATATTACGCTGAATATCGGCGTGAACTATGGTTTGACCGTACACTTAGTGGGCGGCGACGGTACGCTGTCGGACGTCACGTTTGACGTCAACGGCAGTTTCGAAGAAGAGACGGTTACGATTATGGTGTTCGGCGACGAATTCGCCGACGGATCTTCGACCGAATCAAACAGAAGCCAGGGCGATTACGTCGTTAGGATAAGCACCGGGTCGTCTGCGATATACGTGCTGATGACCATCGCATAAGATTTTGCGGAGCGGAAACGCTCCGCTTTTTCTTACCGCACTCTCCATATGCGCGCGCAATTCTTTATGCGAAAAAATTGAAAAAACGCGCGCGAGCTGCTATACTGTAATAGACGGGGCATCCCGATCAAAATTGAGGAAAAATTATGGACAAGGACAACGAACAACTCGTCGCCGACGCAGCTACGGACGCCGCTTCCGCATCCGAAGGTGCGGTTTCCGCAAACGGGGCGGGCGGCGCGGAAATGAAACTCGACTTCAAACGCACGCTGTTCGTCGGTTTCGCCTTTATGGGCATAATGTGCTTTTGGGAAGTCTACGACTACATCATGCCGCTGATACTTCAACGCGTGTTCGGAATGGAATACGCCGAGTACGGCATTATAATGGGTCTGGACAACCTGCTTGCGATCTTCCTGCTGCCGTTTTTCGGGCACCTGTCGGACAAGCGTATCAAAGCCAGGACGGGCAGACGCACGACGTTCATCTTTTGGGGAACCATACTTGCGGTGGCGTTCATAATCGTTATGGCGGTCATCGAACACGTGCAATACGGTTTGCTGACCAAGGTGGGAGATCTCGACGACCCGCAAACGGTGTTCGACTATATGTTACAATACGGCGACAATTGGAGCGGGGACGATAAGGTCAGTATAAACAATTTTATCGCCGGTTGGCAGAACGCCGACTATCAGATGTGGTTCAAGGGGCTTGCGGACGGCTCAATCGAGCTGACCGCCGAGCAAAACGCCCTCTACAACGAAAACTTCCTCACGCCGTTCTATGAGTCGCAGAGGCTGATTGCCGCACAGATCAGAGGAAATAACATCGGGATTTTGGCGATGTTTATCGTCATGCTGCTTGCGACGCTTGTCGCAATGTCGTCCTACCGTTCGCCGGCGATCGCGCTGATGCCCGACGTCACGCCCAAGCCGCTGCGTTCGCAGGCAAACGCGCTGATCACTTTTATGGGCGGCGCGGGCGGCTTTGTGTCCATCCTCATCTACACGGTTTACAACATGGTCTCGCCGGGCAGATATCAGTCATCGCACATCTGGATCTTTGTCGTCCTCGGCGTGCTTATGTTAGTCATGCTGGGCGCGTTCATGGCGGTCGTGCGCGAAAAGAAGTTTGTACAGATGCGCTATGACGAGGAGAAGAGGTGGAACGTCGTCGACGAAGAGGAGGTCCACGCAGGCGAGCCTCTCGGCAAAGAAAAGAAGCTGTCCTTCTTCCTCATCCTCGGCACCGTATTCCTCTGGTTCCTTGGGTGGAACGCAATCAAGAGCCACCTGTCCACTTATGCGACGGGCGTACTCAAATTCGAGGACAGCTTTGTGTCGGTCATCAACATTCTCAACGGTGCGGGCGGCGCGATCGCACTGCTTCCCGTCGCGTTGCTCGCCGCCAAGTTCGGCCGCAAAAAGACCATTTTGATGGGCGTCGTCATCGCGGTGTGCGCGTTCATTCCGTGCATCTTCCTCAATGACGGCATCAATGCGATATTGCTCAAAATTGCGTTCACCGCATGCTTTTTGGTCGCGGGATTCGGGCTTGTTATCATCAACGTCAACACCTTGCCCATGGTGACCGAGCTTGCCAAGGGCAGTAACGTCGGTCAATATACCGGATACTACTATGTCGCGTCCATGACCGCCCAGGCGGTGACCCCGTTCCTTGCGGGTCTCATCATGGACGCCAACCCCGGCAAGGAGAACCTCATCTTCGTATACGGCGTATGCTGCATTGCCGCGGCTTTCGTCACTATGTTCTTCACCAAGCACGGCGACAACCGTCCCGAGAAAAAGAAAAAGACGATAGAATATTTCGCGGAAGAGGACTGACATGGCGAAGATGTCCAAAAAACGCAGGCGCAAGTTGCTCATAGCGCTGATAGCGATCATAGTGATCGTCGCGGTCGCGCTAGGAGTGCTGTATGCGGTGCGCCCCGACATCTTCAACTCGTTTGTCTCGATGTTCGTGCCGGAAAAGCTGGACGACCCGGGCGAGACGGAAGAACCCAATGTGCCCACGCTGCCCGACAATACGACGGTCACAGGCGACATTTTGTCCGTGCGCGTGCTCGACATAGGGCAGGGCGACTGCATCTACATCGAGTTCCCCGACGGGCAGAACATGATCATGGACATCGGCTCGGAGTTCGGCTCGACGTCGCCGTGGAACGTCATCAACGGCGTGCT
>CALWKU010000015.1 GCA_944381345.1 uncultured Christensenellaceae bacterium | reverse complement strand
CCGTAGAGGTTGAGCGTGTCGGGAGAGGGAGCAAAACCCGCATAGTCGGGAGAATCATTGGGAACAAAAGCAAAAGCCTTGTTTGCGACCGCGGTCAGATCGGACTGAACGCAGACGTTGGCAACCTCGCCTTCGATCATGACGGCGTCATAAAGCTCGTCCCAAGTGTCGACGTTGGTGTAACCGTCCATGACGTGCATGACGACTTCGGTGGCGTTTTCGGCGCCCTCGGTATCGTAATACAGAGTTGTGTCGCCGGCGGCGAGGGTGGTCAAAGTTTTTGTGGTGTTGTCGACGGTTGCAATGTTAGAGTCGGCAATTTGAAAGTCGCTGCCGTCCGGAAACACCTTGGAGAGGTCGATCGTGTTGTTGGCGGCATCGCCTGCAACATAACCGACGCGGTAATCGTTCATCGAAAGCTGAGTGTTGTCCGGCGGGACGAAGACGGGATTGTCGTCGCAAGCGGACATCAGTACAACGGAAGTCACCAGGATCGCGAGAACCGCGACGACGGGCAAAATCCGCGTAACAAACTTTTTGGTTTTGGTCATAAAGTCCTCCTTTACAATGTTGATAGTGCGATGTTGTTTTTGCGCGCTTGGCGCGTACCATTATTATTATAACATAAACATACAAAATGGCAAGGTTTTTTTTATTTTTGTAAAATTTTTGTAAGATATTCGTGTACCGAGCGAGGCGCGAGGCGGTCAAAACGTTGACAACAAACGCAATATGCGGTATTATTATGGAAAAGACCGCACTGCGGCGCAAGAGGTGAAAATTGGATTTTATGACCGTGAAAGGGGAGTTTGCGTTTGAGGGCGAGTATGTGAGCGGCGGTCCTTACGGGGACGGGCACATCAACGACACCTATGCTTTGGTCTACAGCGACGCGGGCAGAGAACGCAGATACATACTCCAGAGGATGAACACTAAAGTTTTTCCGGATATCCCTACGCTGATGCACAACATCGGCGCAGTTACGCGCTATCTTTCGCAAAAGATCAAAGAGAGCGGCGGCGATCCCGACCGCGAAACATTGACGTTGGTGCCCACCGTCGACGGCGGAAATTATCTTGACAGAGACGGGGAGTGTTGGCGCGCGTTTTTGTTTATAGAGGGAACGGAGGTCTATCAGCTTGCCGAGAGCGCCGAGGTTTTCGGCGATACGGGCAGGGCGTTCGGCGTATTCATCGCTCGGCTCGACGGCTTCGACGCGTCCGTTTTGGGCGAGGTCATCCCAAATTTCCACAACACCGCCGACAGATATGCCAAGTTCGAGGCGGCTGTCGCGGCGGACAAGAGCGGGAGGGCGGATACCGTCAAAGACGAGATCGCTTTTGTACGCGCGCGCAAAAATTATTGTTCGCGCGTAGTCGACGGGCTTGCCGACGGCAGCATTCCTCTGCGCGTCACTCACAACGACACCAAGCTCAACAATATATTGTTCGATTCAAAGACAAAGAAGGCGCTCTGCGTGATCGATCTGGACACGATCATGCCCGGATCGCTGTTGTACGACTTCGGCGACGCGGTCAGATTCGGCTGTTCGACCGCGCTCGAAGACGAGCCGGATCTTTCCAAGGTCGACTTTGATATTGAGTTGTACGAGGCGTTCGCCAAGGGATTCCTTGCCGGCATAGGCGAAAAGATCACGGCGACGGAGACAAAACTTCTCTCGTTCGGGTCGGTGTTGATGACCTATGAGTGCGGAATGAGGTTTTTGACGGACTATCTCGACGGCGACGTTTATTTCAAGACCAAATACGATACGCACAATCTGGTGCGCTGCCGCACGCAGTTCAAATTGGTGAAGGCGATGGAAGGCAGGCTTGCGGAGATGGACGACATCGCCGCGCGCTATCGCAAAGCATAAACGGAGGCATTGACATCATGAAAGTTTTGGTTACCGGCGGAGCCGGGTACATCGGTTCTCACACCACGGTCGATCTGCTAGACAACGACTTCGAGGTCGTCGTCGTCGACAACTTCGCCAACAGCAAACCCACAGTGCTCGATCGCGTGCGCAAGATCACGGGCAGAGAATTCGGGTTTTACCGCGCGGACGTGTGCGACAAAGAGGCGATGAGAGACATCTTCAAGACAGAAAAGCCGGACGCGGTGATTCACTTCGCCGGGCTGAAAGCCGTCGGCGAGTCGGTGCAGAAGCCGCTCGAATACTACACCAACAACTTGGTCAGCACGCTCGTTCTGTTGGCGGTGATGCGTGAATTCGGCTGCAAAAACTTTGTTTTCTCCTCTTCGGCGACGGTATACGGACAGCCAAAGAGCGTACCTATCAAAGAGGACTTCCCGCTGTCGACGACCAATCCGTACGGCGCGACCAAATTGATGATAGAGGACATTTTGCGCGACGTCTATAAGGCTGACAAGTCGATGAACATCGCCATATTGCGCTATTTCAATCCCATCGGCGCGCACAAGAGCGGGCTTATCGGCGAGGATCCCAACGGCATTCCCAACAATCTCGTGCCCTACATCACGCAGGTGGCGATCGGCAAACTCAAACAGCTCAATGTGTTCGGCAACGACTATCCGACCGAGGACGGCACGGGCGTCAGGGACTACATCCACGTACTTGATCTTGCGAGAGGACATCTGCTCGCGCTCAACAAGCTTGCGGAGGGCTGCGGGCTGGTGACCTACAACCTCGGCACGGGCAAGGGTTACAGCGTGCTGCAGATCGTCAAGGCGTTTGAAAAGGCGAGCGGCAAGGCGATTCCCTACGTGATTGCTCCGAGGAGAGCGGGCGACATCGCAGAGTGCTATGCCGACAGTTCTCTTGCCAAAAAAGAGATAGGCTTTGAGTGCAGATACGACCTCAAAGATATGTGTGAAGACAGTTGGAGATGGCAGGTCAACAATCCCAACGGATATGACGAGTGAACAAAATCGGGTTTGATGGAAGAAACGGCGATCAACACGTCTCTGCTCAAGGGTAAAGCCCTGCGCGTGCTGGACAAGATATTGTATTCGGAAGGATATTTGGCGGCGGTATGCCTGCTTGTGCTGTTGTTTTGGGCTACCGAAACGATGGTGGCGGGCTTTGTCGTTTTGTGTCTGATGCTCAGCGCGGTACTTGTACTCAAACGTGACGTCACGCCGTGTCTCCCCATTCTGATGTCTATATACTGCGTCATCGGCAAAGGGGAGTTTCCGCCTTATTTTGTCTATATGTTTATCATCCTCGTCCCCGTCGCGGGAGCGCTGGCGTTTCATTTTGTCTACTATCCGGTGAAAAAGCCCGTCGCGGGCAAGTTCGGTCTTGCCTATCTCGCGGTCGCGGCGTCTATGTTTATGGCGGGCGCGTTCACCGACGCAAAGACGGAAGTGATGAAAGGTTTGGCGTTCGCGGCGTTTTTGGGGCTGTTTCCGTTTGCGATCTACGTACTTGCGACCAATTACAAGGGGACGCGCGGACGAGATTTTGTAACGTATGTCGCCAAAGCGTTCGCGTTTTTGGGCATACTGATAACGCTGCAGATACTCATTCGATATATTCGCGTTTGGACGGGGGTGCAGGCGGACGGAGAGGTGCATCTGGGCTGGGGGATAAGCAATATTGCGGCGTCGGTTCTGCTGATGACCGCGCCGATCACGATGTACGTCTCTGTTTCGTGCAGGCGTCACATCGCGTCGTTGCTGTATGCGCTCGCTTCGCTCATGCAGTTTGTCGGCATCGTCGCCACGGTGTCGAGAGGGGCGATCTTGTTCGGCGCAGTTATCGTCCTTCCCACGATCGTCGCGTCCGTCGTGAGGGCGGACAAGGGACGCAAAAAGGTCTACGCGGTGTTTTACGCGATCGCGCTGGTCACAGTCGCCGCGTGTTGCGCCGCGATGCAGGACAGGCTGATCGAATTCTTTGACAGCGCTTTCAAAACGGGACTGTCTTCGTCCGGCAGAGATGTCATCTATGCCGAGGCTTGGGAGATGTTCAAGCAAAACCCTCTGTTCGGCGTGGGCTTCGGATACGTCGGGCGCAACGCTTTCCTTAACAGCCATCCGATGTATCTGTTCCATTCCACGCTGTTCCAGGTATTGGCGAGTTTGGGGTTGTTCGGTTTTGCGGCTTACGTATTTATGTACTGCAAGCGTATAAGGCTCGCGTTTTCCAAGGGCATAGGCTTCAATCTGTTTTGGGTCATCGCCTGTATAGGTTTTGAGGGATATTCGATGATCGATACGCTGACCGTTACGGCGGTGCCCGGTCTGCTGCTGATCGCGGTCGCCACGATCGTCAACGAGGAAAGCAACTACGCGCGCGTCCGAGAAGATCTCGCGCACGCGCTCGGCGGGACGAAAGACGCTCTTGCAACAGCGAGCGCTTCGCTATCTGCCGAGGACGCGCAAAAAGACGAATAATAAGCACGGATACGAAAAACATAAGAGGAGAAAAGGGCGAGGGAAGCCGCAAGAGAGAGATGA
The DNA here is from genome assembly GCA_944381345.1 of uncultured Christensenellaceae bacterium. Taxonomy (GTDB): domain Bacteria; phylum Bacillota; class Clostridia; order Christensenellales; family UBA3700; genus Ornithoclostridium. Next base: position 16,835 of record CALWKU010000015.1, on the reverse strand, counting down.
AAAAGGTAAAGATCAACATCAAAAAAGAGTCGTACACCATACGCACGCTGCGCGAATGGGCGATGATCATCACGGATCTGCTCGTGGTTTGCGTCTGCTATATGGGGTCGGTCATTCTCGGACAGGCTTACATCATCGGACCGCAGATCATAGAGAATGCGTTCAAGGCGCTGCCGTTTGCCGCCGTGCTGTTTTTCTTTTCGCTCTGGGCGTTCAGGGTCAACAAGGTCGTGTGGCGTTATGCGCGCGGCAAAGATTATTTGCGCATAGTCGGTGCGACCATGGTCGCAACGATGCTGCTTGCGATCCTCGACCAGACTCTGCTGCATTGGCTGTCGGGCAAGATGCCTCCCGCGTCCGATTTCGCGGAATTGGAAGAAAGGCTCAAGGCCTATCCCGTCTATTTCAACATCTTCTTTTCGACCACGAGCGTGGTCATCGTTTCTAGGCTCGCGTACGAGATGATCTATGCGCGGCTCAGAGACAAGGCGTTGCCGCGTCAAAAAAAGCGCACGATGATCGTCGGCGCGGGCTATACCGCCAGTGCGATCTTGGAGGAATTGTCGAGAGGCAGCAGTATTTACAATCCCGTCTGTCTTGTCGACGACGATCCGGACAAGCTGGGGCGCATCATCGGCGACGTCGAGGTCGTGGGCACGACAAAGGAGATCCCCAGGCTTGTGCGCAAATACGACGTCAGCACGATCATCTTTGCGATCCCGTCGATAAATCCGCAGACGAGGCAGTCTATTTTGTCGCTGTGTATGCAGACGGGCTGTCAGCTCAAAGTGCTGCCGTACATGAGCGAGATGATCAGCAATGTCGACCTCGTCGGACAGGCGCGCGACATCAACATCGGTGACCTTTTGGGCAGAGAGCAGATCTCGTTCAACGACAAGGGCGTCAAGGGCTATGTTCAAGACAAGGTGTGTCTTATCACCGGCGGCGGCGGCTCGATAGGCAGCGAGCTTGTCAGACAGATCGCCAAGTACGCCCCGCGCAGGATAATCATTCTCGACATTTACGAAAATTGCGCATACGAGATACAGCAGGAGATGAAACGCAACTATGGCGACTCGGTCGATCTCGACGTCGAGATCGCGTCCGTCACCGACGAGGACAAGATGCGCGCGCTGTTTGAAGAATATCATCCTCAGATCGTATTCCATGCCGCTGCGCACAAGCACGTTCCGTTGATGGAGACCAATCCCGAAGAGGCGGTCAAGAACAATGTGTTCGGCACGCTCAACGTCGTCAGGCTGTCTTACGAGTACAAGGTCGCCAAGTTCATCATGATCTCTACGGACAAGGCGGTCAATCCGACCAACGTCATGGGCGCGACCAAGCGCTGCTGCGAGGAGATCATCGAGACAATGCATCAGTTGTACGGCAATTCGGTCACAGAATTCGCGGCGGTCAGGTTCGGCAACGTGCTCGGATCGAACGGTTCGGTCATTCCCCTGTTCAAAGAACAAATCAAAAAGGGCGGTCCCGTCACGGTCACCCATCCCGAGATCATCAGATATTTTATGACCATCCCCGAGGCGGTCAGCCTCGTGTTGCAGGCGGGCGCATATGCGCACGGCGGAGAGATCTTCATACTCGATATGGGCGAGCCGGTCAAGATCGTCACTCTTGCCGAGAATATGATCAAGATGATGGGCTATACGCCCTATGAGGACATCCAGATCAAATTTACGGGGCTGCGCCCGGGCGAAAAGCTGTACGAAGAGCTGCTGATGAAAGAGGAAGGGCTGCGCAAGACGGACAACAACAAGATATTCATAGGCAAGCAGGTGCAGATCGACGCCGACAAGTTCATCGCCGAGATAGAAAAGATGCGCGACATATGCGCGTCCAACGATAAGCAGGCAGTCGTCGATCAGCTCAAAGTACTCGTCCCGACGTTCCACCACGACACCGTCTACTTCGAGCTGATGAAGAAAAAAGACGAGCAATACAAGCGCGAATACGCCGAAAAACGCAAAGAGGAAGCAAAAGACGTTCCGCAAGACGCCGAAAAACCGGAACAGGTCGCGCAAAAAGCCTTGTCCGCCTCGCAGAACGAAGCCTCAGAAGCGGAGAAGGCAAAGACGGAAGAAGAGAAAGACGCGTAAACAAAAAGAAATAAGCGTGCGGCCGACAACAAGAAAAAGCGGCGCGAGAAAAAACGGCGCGACTCCGAAAACGGGTCGCGTTTTTGTTTGCGGAAATCTTTCGAGAGGAGGCGTTTTGAAAGGCTGCGCGGCGGAATCGCCGACGCGCTTTGTCAATGGCTGCGCGTCGGACGAAGTCCTTTGGGGTAGTGGTTTTTGATCATGCCGTCCGAGCCTTTGCCCCAGCCGAGCGAGCAGCCGTCCGCCGCTATCAGCGTCCAGCCGCGGACGTCGCCGCTAAGAGTCGCGCCGAACAGATATCCGCGCGTTTCGTCTCCTTCGCTCGGCAGGTCGAGTACGGACGCAGCGTCTTGAGGGGAGAGCGCGGCTGCGAGCGAGTGCGAGGGTATGAAGCGCCCCTTTACAACCTCTCCCAGTCTCAGCCCCGCGCGCAAGATTTTCAGCCCCGTAAGATCGGGACAGCCGTTGGGCAGCGCGACGAGAGAATCGCCGAACGCTGCGTTAGGGTCGACGCGCGTTTTCAGCGCAGTTTCGCAAAAGTCGTTCCAGACCGAAGCCATCGCCCTGGGGACGGAATATCTCGGACGGGGAAGCGCGATGTCGTTGCCGTCCGTCTTGCGCAGCAGAGCGCAAAAGTGCCCGTTGCCTTTGACGAGGTGGGGCATGAGCCGCACGCACTTGTTCGCGATCTCGTCGGGAACGAAGTCGGCGAGATGCGGCTGCGGTATTTCGGTTTTTGCGCCGACAAGCTCGAAGTCGGGATGATCGAGCAAAAAACGTTCTATTTGCAATTCGTTTTCTTCGGGGGCGAACGTACAGGTGCTGTAAACGAGCGTTCCGCCCGCTTTGAGCATATTCGCCGCGCTGCCCAAGATCGCCTTTTGACGCGACGCGCAGATCGCGGGAGCGTCTTGCGACCATTCCGCCATCGCCTCGGGCGACTTGACAAACATCCCTTCGCCCGAGCAGGGAGCGTCGACGAGGATCTTGTCGAACGCGGAAGGGAAGTTCTTTTCAAGCCGAGGCACGCTCTCGTTGAGGACGAGAGCGTTGCGCACGCCGAGTCGTTCTATGTTGCGCGACAGTATCGCCGCGCGCGAAGGGACCACCTCGTTGCAGACAAGAAGCCCTTCTCCTTTCATTGCCGCCGCAAGCTGAGTGCTTTTGCCTCCCGGAGCGGCGCACAGGTCGAGGACAAGTTCTCCCGGTTGCGCGTCAAGCAACGCCGCGGGCAGCATCGCGCTCGCCTCTTGTATGTAGTAAGCGCCAGCCTCGTGCAGCGTCGTCTTGCCGGCGGCGAAGCGTTCGGGGAAATAATATCCGTCCTTGCACCACGGCACGGGCGCGAGGGGCGCGTCGAGCAGTTCCGCAAGATGAGACGCGGACATTTTGAGAGTGTTGACTCTCAGCGACGGCGGACAAGCGGCGGCGCGCAAAAAGTCCTCCCACTCACTTGGCAAAAGACGTTTGATTCGTTCGGTATAGGCGTCGGAATACTTGATCATTTTTTTGTGCCGGTGTGCGTTATTATAGTTTTATTGGGATAGGAGAATGGGCTTTGTATTTGAACAAATACCTAAAACCTATGTCTTTGAGCGCGTCGCAGACGATGTTGTAATTGCGCGCTATATTGATCGGCGCATGGGCGTCCGAACCGAAAGTGACCAGCTCTCCGCCCAGTTCGCGGTAGCGGCGCAGAGTTGCGCGCTCGGGCAGAAAATCAAGTCCCGTGCCCTCGGCGTGGCTGTTGAGTTCGAGGGCTTTGCCTTTGGAGATGAGCTTGCGCAGGATCTCGTCGAGAAGATCAGAGTAGTCGCCGTAATGCAGTATCTTGTCCTCGTACGGCGCTTTGCGGATCACATACCCGATGTGCCCGACGACGTCATAGTCGTAAGGGGCGTCCAAGCTTGCCGACACGTCTTGCAGATATTCGGTGTAGGCGCGCCGTTGAGTGCGCGAAAAGAAGAATTGCGGCAAATAGCAGTCCTCGCCCGAGACGAGGTGGACGGAGTTTATGACTATGTCCGTCTCGTATCGCGCGTTTATCTCGGCGTAAAGCGGGTCTGCGGCGGCAAGCCATCCGTATTCTATCCCGACCGCAACGTCGATCCGTCCGCGGTATTCGTCTCTGAGACGCGCGATCTCTTCAAAGCGGCGCGGAAGGTCGATCTGGCGGATATATTCAAATCCGGGCAGCACCTGGCAGTCTTTGTCGCAGTGGTCGGTGATCGCAAAGTATGTCAACCCGCGGGCAAGCGCGCCCTCGATCATCTCTCGAGCCGAGGAAGAGCTGTCGTGCGAGAAACTGCAATGAGTGTGGCAATCCGTCAATTCTGTCATGGCTACAGTTTACAACTTTGCGGCGGCGAATGTCAATCGTCTGTACGCGCGCGTTGACATTCTCCGCCGGCGGGTGTACAATATCACCATGACGCATTTGGGAAACGATTGGGATCAAAAGCTCGCCGGCGAGACGACGAGCGAATATATGGCGCGCTTGCGCGAATTTTTGCGAGAAGAGTACCGCTGCGGGCAGGTCTATCCCCCCATGAAGGAGATATTGGCTGCGTTTGAATACTCGTCTTACGAGGACACCAAGGTCGTCATTTTGGGGCAGGATCCCTATCACGGAGCGGGGCAAGCCAACGGCTTGTGTTTTTCGGTCGGAGAGGGCGTCGCATGTCCGCCGTCGCTTGTCAACATATACAAGGCGCTGCAATACGATCTCGGCATCGAGCCGACGAACTGCGGGGATCTGCGCGGATGGGCAAAGCAGGGCGTACTGTTGCTCAACAGCGTGCTGACGGTGCGCGCCGGACAGCCGCAGAGCCATGCGGGCAAGGGCTGGGAGACGTTCACCGACGCGGTCGTATCGATGCTCGCGGCGCGGCAAACGCCGCTCGTGTTCATGTTGTGGGGCGGATACGCAAAGCGCAAGGGCGCGATGATCGACAAGACCCGACATCTCGTGTTGGAGAGCGTACACCCGAGTCCGCTGTCGTTCTATCAGGGCTTTATGGAGTGCCGCCACTTTTCTAAGGCAAACGCCTTTTTGGCGGAGCATGGTCAAAGTCCCATCGATTGGTCAAAGCGTTCGCTCGCCGAGTACGAGGCGGCGAAAAAGCGAGAATAATCGCATACAGGTCACGATTTTCGTAAAAAAGAGAAAAGGCGGATTCCGATCGCACTCCGTACGGTATTGCGTTCGGCAGAGAAAGAGATCGCAGCAAAACCGCGTTGCCGAGAGGGCGAGAAAGAAGGATTCTTTCCGTCTTGCGTTTCGCGTGCGGGCGCGACGCAATTTTTTGCACGAAAATCGTTTGCCAATTTGCGGGCAGTATATTATAATGTATATACTTGTGAAATATTCGCAGACGCATATATAGGAGAAAAATATGACGAAAGCATTCAAAAAAGTTTTGATAGCGGCGCTGCTCGTATGCATGGCGGCGGCGCTTGTCGCATGCGGTCAAAGCTTTGAATGGGGCCCCGTTGCGGGAGGCGATCCTAAAGCCGTCGTAGAGAACAACGGTTCTCTTGCGGTCAAGCAGGGCGATTGGCTCTACTACATCAACGGCCATGACGACACCGCCACGTTGACGCAGCCTTCCGACAACTATTTCGGCGAGGCGTCCGTCAAGGGCAGCATCATGAAGAGCAAGATAGGCGAGGACGGCGCGTTGACCGAGACCGCGGTGGTCGTCCCAAAGATGTTCATGACCTCGTACACCTCGGGCGGCATCTATCTGTTCGGAGAGTGGATCTACTATGTTACTCCGACGACCAAGACCGACCGCGACGGCGTCGTACAGGTCGATTTTCTCGAATATTACCGCACCAAGACGGACGGCACCGGCACTCAGCTCATCACGATGGTCGAGGGTGCGAGCAATCAATATGTGTTCACTCCGAGCGCGCTGATCTACTATACGGGCGGTACGCTCTACAAGGTGGGATATACCGCGACCGACGTTGACAAAAACGCGACCGTAATCGACGAAAACATCTCCTCCGCCACTTTCCACCACAACGGCTTGTACACGCCCGGCGCGGATGGAACGGTCAAAGATTATATCTTCTACACCAAGGCTTCCGACTCCGAGGACGGCAACGTGTACGGCAACGAGCTCTATGCGACCAACGGCGGCGAGCCGATCAAGCTGATCGACGCGACGACATGGGGCGAGGACGGCAAGGTCGCCGGCAGAGAGAATCAATTTACGATTTCCGTGCTTTCGATCGGAGACGACGCGGACGGCGTAACTCTTTATTACACCAAGACCGCTGCTGCTGGTGCGGATACGAGCGCGCGCACTTACGGCATCAAATTCACCGGAGCGACCCCGTCGTTCGACAAGACAAAAGAGGTCAAACTTTGCGAGTCGTCGCTGTCGGGCATCATCCACATCGGACTCGACAAAGGCGTCGCGGTGCTTGAATCCAACGTGTTCACCGTCTACAACATAAAGGCGGGAGAAGACGGATTCGAGGTCGAAGTCTCGAGCAAAGCGGACGACTATGCGCTGTCCGGCAGTGCGACCACGGTCAAATACGACGCCGAAAACGATATGCTCTACTATATCGTTTCCAACAACCTTTATGTCGCAAAAGGACTTTACGCAAAGGCGACGAACGATGAAGCCGACGCGCCGTACGCGCTGCGCGTCAGCGAGGACAAGATCAACACGTCATGGCTCAAACCCACGATCGTGAACGGGGCGCTGTATTACATCGACAACACCTACGGATACACGTTCAGCATCGACATTCCCGAAACCTTTATGGAGGAGCTTGAAAGCGACGTGTCCGAGGGAAAGATGGCAAGCGGTTACGAGTCGTCCGACAAGACCGAGGACGGCACTATCCCCAAGTTCATGACGGATACGGACAAAGAGACTTACATCACCAACAATCCCGCTCCCGAAGAAGAGGAGTGATTCAACAAACCCGCCCGCGCTTCGGCGCGGGCTTTTTTGAGGTAATTATGAACAAAGCACGCATTGCTTCCGCGGCGTTTGCCGCGATCGCCGTACTTGCGCTGTCGACGTGTTTTTGTGCATGTTCCGATGCGAGGGAACTGCCCGATTGGGCTTTTGACTCGCTCTACGCCGCCGACGTCTCGCGCGCCGAGGGCAGCGACGCGAGAGTTATGTCGGTCAATATGCTCGTACACATGGAGTCGTGGGGAGGCGAGCCGGTCGAGCCGCGCGTTCAACTCGCCGAAAAATTCTTCGATCACTATTCGCCCGACGTAGTCGCGTTGCAGGAGCTTTGCGGCGACTGGTACAAGCGTCTTGAAGGCAAGCCGGACGGCTATGCGTTCGTCCACGACGGCAAGACCAAGACCAACATGATCTACGACGCCGACAGACTTAGCCTTGTCGACAGCGGCTACTTTGAATACGAAAAACGTGACAACAGCGGCTGTCGCGCAGTCGCATGGGGAGTTTTCCTCACCGAGGACGGGAAAAAATTTGCCGTCACTTCCACGCATTTCGACCTCGGGACGGAAAAGAAAAAGGTCGAGTACCGCACTTCGCAGATAGCGCAGCTTGCCGAACACGTCAAGTATCTTGCAGGAAAGTACGACTGCCCCGTGATCGCCGCAGGCGACTACAACGTGCTGGAAGGGGAGAACTACGGCGACGGGTCGAATTATGACGATCTGGTCGCGGCGATCGGGGGAGCGGACGCGAGATACGCCTCGGCAAGCGTTATCTGCGACGAGCCGTTCGTAGACGAACACAGCGACAATTTGTGGGATCATATGATCTTCGTCGGAAATGCGCAGCCTCTGGAATACCGCATAGTAACCGAGCCGTTTTTCCGCTACGGCGAAGAACTTGCGATGACCGACCACTATCCGATATCCTGCGATCTCGCGTTTTAACGCGCGAAAAGATTTACCGCAGATAATGTCGCAGAGGGGCGCGGTCGGCGTCCCTTTTTGTAAAGTTCAAAGAAAATTTGCGATATCCCGCGCGTTTGGTTGCTTTTTTCGGAGAAAGCAGCTATAATTTCTGTCGAAAGGTTAGTGTATGCTAACTTGCGGTTAGTCAAGGCTAACAAAAAACGAGGCAAATATGCAAAAACAAAAGGATCTGGAAATAGTGAATTTGATGATAGCGATGTACTGCCGAGGCAGGCACAAGAGCAAAAAAGGGCAGCTTTGTCCGGAATGCGCCGAGCTTGCCGAATATGTCCGTCAGCGGCGCGAGAAGTGCCCGTTCGGGGACGACAAGCCCTTTTGTTCCAATTGCAAGATACATTGTTACAAGCCCGAAATGAGGCAAAAGATAGCGGCGGTCATGCGCTATTCGGGACCGAGGCTGATGTTTTCGCATCCGGTCGTCGCGTTTGCGCATCTATCCGAGACGATCAAGACGAAGCGCGCCGCCGCAAAGGAGAAGAAAGCCGCGCAAAACAACGCTGCGGCGAGCGCAAAAGGAGAGGAGAAAAGAGATGATTGACAAAGATCTGCTTTCCCTGCTGGGCGGCGAACGCAAATATGTCGCCTATTCGGTGATCGCGATGATCGCGGGGCTGTTTGCCAACACGGGCATCACCGCGTGCATTTGCTGCGCTATAGGATTTGCGGCAGACGGCGCGGCGGCGGTGAAATACCTTGCGCCCGCATTGATCGCGGTCGTTTGCATAGCGCTGCGGTTTTGCGTCACAAAGGCAACGAGCGAGTTCAGAAACGCGCTCGGCGCGCACGTCAAAAAGGATCTGCGCCATCGCACTTACGACAAGATGCTGCGTCTCGGCGTGCGCTCGTCGGATAGCGCGACGATGGCGGGTATGACGCAGGTCGGCGTCGAAGGGATCGAGCAGCTCGACCTGTACTATTCCACATATCTGCCGCAGTTTTTCTATTCGATGATCGCGCCGTTCATATTGTTTGCGATCTGCGTGCCGATAGATTGGCGCACCGCGGTGATGCTGATCGCGTGCGTGCCGCTCATCCCCGTATCGATAGTCGCGGTGTCCAAGTACGCCAAGCGTATTTTCGCCAAGTATTGGGGCAAATACACGTCGATGGGCGACGTCTTTTTGGACAGCGTGCAGGGACTCAAAGAGCTGAAAATATTCAAGGCGGACGCCGCAAGGCACGAGCGAATCAACGCTTCTGCGGAGGAGTTTCGCAAAATAACGATGAAAGTGCTCGTGATGCAGCTCGCCAGCACGACGATCATGGATCTCGTGGCATACGGCGGCGCGGGCGCGGGTATCGCGCTTGCGATAAGCGGGGTGATGAACGGAGCCGATCCGATCAAGGCGCTCTTCCTCGTGTTGGTCGCGGTGGAGTTCTTTTTACCGCTGCGCAGTTTGGGCAGCGCGTTCCACGTCGCGATGAACGGCGCAAGCGCGGGCAGGAAGATATTGGACATCTTAAAGGCGCCCGAGCCGGAATGGGGCAACGGCGAAGTCGAAGGCGCCGACGTCGAACTGAGCGACGTCACCTTTTCTTACGACGGCAAGCGCGACGTACTCAAACACGTCTCGGCGACTTTTCCTAAGACCGGGATGACCGCGATCGTCGGCGAGAGCGGCTGCGGCAAGTCGACCGTCGTCAATATGATTTCGGGCGCGTACCGACCGCAGAGCGGCGAGGTCAGGATAGGAGGCAAAAGGACGGATGAGATCTCGCGCGCAAGCTGGTACGGACGTCTTGCGATCGTGTCTTACAACACGTATATATTCAACGAGAGCGTGCGCGCCAACTTTCGACTTGCAAAACCGAACGTCGCCGACGAGGAGATCTATGCCTCGCTCGAAAAGGTATGTCTTGCGGAGTTTGTGCGCGAGGCGGGCGGATTAGACAAGGTCATCGCCGAGGACGGCGGCAACATATCGGGAGGACAAAAGCAAAGATTGGCGCTTGCGGTCAACCTCGTCGCGGACAAGGACGTCTATGTGTTCGACGAGGCGACGTCCAACATTGACGGCGACAGTGAAAAGATAATCATGGACAACATATGCGATCTTGCCAAGAGCAAGAACGTCATAGTCATCTCGCACAGGCTCGCAAACGTAGTGCGCGCGAACAACATTTGTTTTATGCGCGACGGCTACGTTGCGGAGAGCGGCACGCACGCGCAGCTGCTCGCCGAAGGCGGCGAATACGCAAAGCTGTTCAATACGCAAAAAGCGCTCGAAGAAGGCTATCTCGGGGAGGGCAAAGGCAATGAGTGAAAAGAGCAGAATGGGCGGAGGCAGGATCATGGCGAGGCTGATAGTCCTGCTCGGGTCGCTTGCGTACATAATGATACTCGCCGTGATCAACGGCAGTCTCGGATTCGTCAGCGCGATGGGAGTGACTCTGATGGGCGCGGTCGGTATAGCCAAGGCGCTCGGAGAGGGCATAGCGCTGTCCTACGGTTGGATCATCGCGCTCGCGGTCGGTTTCGGCGTGCTGCGCGGTGCGCTGCGCTATGCCGAGCAATACAGCAACCACTACATCGCGTTCAGACTGCTCGCGGTGCTGCGCGACAAGATCTTCGGCGCGCTGCGCGTGCTGTGCCCCGCAAAGTTGGAGAGCAAACAAAAGGGAGCGATCATCGCAATGATCACCTCGGACATAGAGACGCTCGAGGTGTTCTATGCGCATACGATTTCGCCGATATGCATAGCCGTAGTCGTATCGAGCGCGGTGTTCGTGTTCGTCGGCTGCGTATCAAGCTGGTATCTGGCTTTGGCTGCGCTGTGCGGCTATTTGGCGATAGGCGTGATCCTGCCGCTGATCTCGTCCAAACTGATGCGTTCGGGCGGGGTAGGATACAGGGCGGAGTTCTCGTCGTTCAACGCATATTTTCTCGACAGCATAAAGGGCGTCAAAGATATCGTACTCAACAACGGAGAGGAGGCGAGACTCGGCGAGGTCGACAGGCGCAGCGACAGATTGCTCGATTACACAAAGAGGCTGAAACGCAAGACGGCGACAGCGGCGGGATTGACCGAAATTTTCGTATCCGTGTTTGTCATCCTTACTTTGATTGTCGGGATCGTCCTTGTGTCGCAAGGGGCGTTGAGCCTCGGAAAGATGATCGTCGGCGTCGTCGCGGTGTTCGGTTCGTTCGGTCCGGTGATAGCGATATCCGCGCTTCCCGGCAACTTGACGCAGACGTTTGCGAGCGGCGACCGCGTACTCAAATTGTTGGATGAAAAGCCGGTCGTACGTCCCGTTACGAACGGCAAAGACATAGACTTCAAACAAGTGGAGACGATCGATCTTTCCTTTGGTTACGACAAATCCGAGCGCGTGCTCAAAGACGTCTGTATGCACGCCGAAAAGGGCGAGATCGTCGGGATAGTGGGCGCGAGCGGATGCGGTAAGTCCACGCTTCTCAAATTGCTCATGCGGTTTTGGGAGAGGGACGCGGGCTACATAGAATACGACGGCGTCGACGTCGACGCGGTCAACAGCGACAGTTTGACGGACAACGTGACCATGGTCAGCCAAAGCACGTATCTGTTTGACGAGAGCATCGCCGACAATCTGCGCATCGCCAAGCCGGACGCCTCCATAGAGGAGCTGCGCGCGGCGTGCCGCAAGGCGTCGGTCGACGACTTCGTGATGAGTTTGCCGGACGGGTACGACACCAAGGTAGGCGCGCTCGGCGACGATCTGTCCGCGGGCGAAAAGCAAAGGATAGGGCTTGCGAGGGCGTTCCTGCACGACGGCAAGCTGATATTGCTCGACGAGCCGACGAGCAATGTGGACAGCATCAACGAGGGTATGATTCTGAAAGCGCTCAAAGACGGGCGCGCGGGCAAGAGCATCATCTTGGTGTCCCATAGGGAATCTACGATGGCGATCGCCGACAGGATATACCGCGTAGACGGCGGCAGAATGAGCGAGGTGAAGTGAGTGGAAGACGAAAAGCGGAACGGCGCGGTCGCCGCGCTGATCGAAAACACCCGGGAGATGCAGGAGGCGGTCGCGCCCATGCAGGCGGAATATGAGCAAAAGCTGAGGCGGCGCGAGGCGCGCGATCTCGACGAAAGCAAAATGTTTCGGCGGTTCAAGATCAAGGACATAGTGTTTCTTGCCATTGTTACGGCGTGTACGCTTGTTACGAGCGCGATCATGCCGCTCCTCATACACGTGCCCGTATTCGGGATCATCCAGCTCGGGCTCGGGCTGCAGTTTTCCGTATTTCCGGTCATAGGTTTGATGAAGGTGCGCAAGGCTGGCTCGATGACGATCATGGGCATATTCATCGCGCTCTTTCTCGTCATGATGTTCCCGCCCATGGCGCTGATTGCGGTCTGCGCGGCGGTGGTGGAACTTGTGGTGTTCGTCATATTCCGCAGCTACAAGAGCGATTGGGCGTGCGTGCTGGCGGGCACGCTGTATATGCCGCTCACCGTGCCGCTGCTCTATCTCTACTACAATGTCAACTACACCGTGACGGGCGACGAAAACGAAGCCGTATCCATGTTTCTCGGCGCGACCGAACCATGGGTGATCGCGGGCATGACTGCGGCGATAGTCGCGCTGTGTTTTGCAGGATCGGTGATCGGCATGGTCGTCTCGCGCGAATTGAAAAAGGCGGGGGTACTCAAAAAGTGAAGTTTTTCAAATTCAAAACAAGGCTGTATCCTCTCGTCGCCATTGCGGCGTCGCTGTTTGTGATAATATTCGGATTGGCGTACGCGCGCGGGCGATACACGGGCATATATCTTCTCGGCGTACTTGTCTGGCTGTGCCCGTTCGGATGTCTGCGCGGAGTATTGAGAATGCTGCCGGCGTTCGTCGTATTCGGCGGCGCGTTTGCGGGCATAGCCTACGCGTCCGCAGGCGGCGACGTCTCGGCGGCGATATCCATGCTCAATCGATTCGGGGCGTTGTTTTTGGGCGTAGCGCTTTCGATGTCCGTATCCGCTGTCCGCATGACGCGCAGTCTGTCGCAGGCGCGCGCTCCGCGGGCAGTCACGCTGGGGATGCTCATCTCCATGTCGTTCGTACCTATGCTCAAAGGGGAGATAAGCAGAGTGCGCGAGGCGATGAGGACGCGCGGCGCGGGCAGCCTTTTGAATCCGAAGATCTTGTATCGCGCCTTTCTCGTGCCGCTCGTCATGCGGCTCGTCAACATATCGGATACGCTCGCGTTGTCGGTCGAGACGCGCGGATTTACTTTGGGCGGAGGTTTGTATTCGATCTACGAAAAGGAATACCCTGCGATCTCCGACGTGCTGTTCCTTGTCGGGATAGCGGCAGGCGCGGCGCTTACGGTGGTGCTATGAACGCGATAGAATTGAAACATGTGGATTTTTCATACGACGGCAAGACGATGATATTTTCGGACGCCGAATTTGCCGCCGCATACGGCGAGGTGACGTTGCTTTCCGGACATTCCGGCGAAGGGAAAAGCACGCTGATGTACATCGTCAGCGGCATCATCCCAAACGTCGACTACGGTGAACTCGCGGGCGAAGTGAAGATCGAAGGAGAGGACATAAAGGGCAAAAAACTCGGACACGTCTGCCGCAAAGTGGGCGTGGTTCTGCAGAATGCGGACGAGCAGATCATCCAAAAACTCGTTGAGGACGAGATCGCGTTCGGCTGCGAAAACCTCGCGTTCCCGCCCGAGAAGATACGCAGGCAGATAGACATCGTCTGCGAGCTGATGAAACTTGACAAGGGGTGGAGGTGCCGCACGCTTTCGGGCGGACAAAAACAGCGGCTGATCACGGCGTCCACGCTTGCGATGGGACAGAAGATCGTCGTCTTGGACGAACCTCTCGCCAATTTAGACAAGGACGGCGCGGCGATGCTCATGGGGACGCTGCGAGCGCTCGCACGGGCGGGATACGCGGTCGTCGTCATCGAACACCGTCTCGACATGGTGCTGCCGTATGTAGACGCGGTGTGGCACGTCGGCGGCGGCAAGGTGAGCAGGATAGAAGACAGGGCGGCGTACTTGCGCGCGCAGACGGCGGAGATCGCGGACATCTGCCGCGAATACGCCGGCAAAGAGTCGCTGTTTTCACTCAAAGACGTGCAGTTTTCCGTCAAGGGCAGGGAGATATTGAAAGGCGTCACGCTTGAGATCCCCAAGGGAGGCAGGACGGTGCTGCTGGGCGAAAACGGCTGCGGCAAGACGACGTTGATGCGCTTGTTGGCAAGGCTGTACAAGCCCACGGGCGGGAGAGTTGCGCAGTATGTCGACGCCAAGTTCGGACAAAAGCCCAAGGGCAGCCGCGCGTGGTTCAAAAAGGTGGGCGTCGTCTATCAAAACCCCGATTATCAGCTCTTTATGCCGACGGTGGAAAAGGAGTTGAAGTTCGGAGCGAAGTCGCCCGAGTACGCCGAACACATAGCCGAGCTGTTCGGGATAACGCGTCTTTGGCGTCGTCATCCGCAGTCGCTCTCCGAGGGGCAAAAGAGGCGAGTGTCGATCGCCGCGGTCGTCGCATGCGCGCCCGACGCGCTGCTGTTGGACGAGCCGACCGTGGGGCAGGATTATGACGGGCTTTGCCAAATGGTGGAGATATTGAACAGACTGCACGAACAGACCGGCAACACCATGGTCACCGTCACGCACGACGTGCGCTGCGCGGCGGCATTGTGCGACAAGGCGGCGCTGATAGAGGACGGCGTCGTCGCAAAGACGGGCGGTAAAGAGCTTGTCGAACAATACTTCGGTTCTGTTGAAAATTAGGCGTATGTGTTCACAAAAAGCATAAAGCGGCGGATTTTCCGCCGCCGTTTCATTTTGCGGAAATTTGTTTTTCGAGGGCGGTTGTCAGCAAGTTGACGTGCAGTTTTTCGTCCTCGGCTATGCGCAGCATGAGCGAGGACAGCGACGGCGAATGCAGCAATTTTGCCGTTCGTTCGTATATCGCGGCGGCGCGGCTTTCGTCCGCGATGTCGCGCTCCAAAACGTCGATCGCGCCTTCCGACCAATCGACCGCGCTCGCCGACCAAAAACAGCAATCGGACGCGACGAGCGGCGGCTTGCCGCAGCCGAATATCGCTTCTCCGAGCAGTTCGTGGTGGCGCATTTCGACCTTGGCGATCGCGGCGAAGAGGTCGGCAAGATCGGGAGCGGTCGGGCGCAGCACGTAGGATTGAAAGCAATATTGGACGATCGCGGTCGTCTCGCTCGCCCTGCCTCCGTACAGGTCTTGCAGCAGCCTCGCGTCGTGCAGGTCGCGGCGGGGCGCGGTGAATGGATAAGGCGCGTTGACGCGCGCGTCGATCGGTGTCATAGTTCAGGTTATGCGGTGCGGGCGGCTAGCGTGCCGAAGTTGCACAAAACGTGCAAAAGAAGGACGAAACGGGAGATGGAAAATATTCATTTTTGCGTGCATAAAAGCGGACGAATAGCGCGGATTTCCCGCACATATAAATGAATATTCGGGGTGCATAAAATTGCCCGAGTTTTCCACACAAACAACTGTTTTGGTGGATAACTCTGTGGATAAGTGCGCATTTTGCGCCCAAAAAGACAAAAATCGCGCTTTGAGGCGCACTTTCGCGCGGGGAGGGAAAAGTGGTTTTTTTGTCCCGAAAAGCGGTCGCCGCCGCGGCGGTTGCGGCGCTGCTTGTTGCGGCTTGTTCGGCGGGGATCGCGGCGGCGTTCATGCCCGCCGAAAGCACGGGTCTTGCGGTCGTGATAGACGCGGGGCACGGCGGTTGGGACGGAGGCGTATCGGCGGGCGGCGTAAAGGAGAGCGAGCTGAATCTGGAACTTGCCGAGACTTTGGCGGACGAGATGGAGAGACGGGGCATAGCGGTAGTGATGACGCGGGATGACGACGTCGCGCTCGGCGAAACGAAGAGGTCGGACATGGAAGCGCGGGCGGCGATCATCGCGTCGGCGCGCGCGGAGTGCGTGGTGAGCGTGCATCTCAACAGCTTCCCCTCGCAGCCGTCGCGGCGGGGGGTGCAGGTGTTTTACGACGATACGGGCAGAGGCGGCGCATTGGCGGCGGCGTTGCAGGCGCGGCTCAACGCGCGCATCAACGCCGCATATTGCGGCAGGAGCGACTTGCAGCCGCAGCCGGGCGACTTTTTCATCACCAAGTGTTCGGCGCTGCCGTCGGTGATCGTGGAGTGCGGCTTTTTGAGCAACGCGGAGGACAGGCGGCTTTTGAGCCGAAAGAGCTATCGGAAAGAGCTGTGCGGCGCGATCGCGGACGCGCTCGAAGAATTGTTGATATGAGCGCACCCACGTGCGCGCACAAACCTCTGTCAAACGTTTGACAATCACGCGCCGATTGAGTACAATATCAAGCGGACGAAAGGGAAGCCCTTCGTGGCGGACCGAATACATCGAAAAATACTATTTTGAGAGGAAATCAATATGAAAATCGTCAAAGTTTACGGCAGAGAGATCATCGATTCCCGCGGCAACCCGACCGTTGAAGCGGAAGTTGTGCTTGCAAGCGGCACCGTCGGCAGAGGCGCGGCTCCGAGCGGCGCGTCCACGGGCGAGTTCGAGGCGCTCGAACTTCGCGACGGCGACAAGAAGCGTTTCGGCGGCAAGGGCGTTTCCAAGGCGGTCAACAACATCAACACCGTCATCAACGACACGCTTTGCGGCATGGACGCTTCCGACATCTATGCAATCGACAAGGCAATGATCGCGGCGGACGGCACAAAGGACAAGTCCAAGCTGGGCGCCAACGCGATCTTGGCGGTGTCCATTGCGTGCTGCAAGGCGGCGGCAAACGAGCTGGGCATCCCCCTCTATCGTTTCCTGGGCG
>CALWKU010000014.1 GCA_944381345.1 uncultured Christensenellaceae bacterium | reverse complement strand
CCGTAGAGGTTGAGCGTGTCGGGAGAGGGAGCAAAACCCGCATAGTCGGGAGAATCATTGGGAACAAAAGCAAAAGCCTTGTTTGCGACCGCGGTCAGATCGGACTGAACGCAGACGTTGGCAACCTTGCCTTCGATCATGACGGCGTTATAAAGCTCGTCCCAAGTGTCGACGTTGGTGTAACCGTCCATGACGTGCATGACGACGTTCAATGCCGCGCCTTCGGCATTGTCGTAATACAAAACGGTCTCTCCTTCGCTACAGGTCGTCAATGTATCGCCGCTGATCCTCGCAAGAGAAGCGTTGCCGATCTTAAAATTGCTGCCGCCCGGAAACACCTTGGAGAGGTCGATCGCGTTGTTGGAGGTATTGCCTGCAATATAGCCGACGCGATATCCGTTCATCCAATGCGGATCAATTCTGTCGGGATCACCGACCGGAGCGTCCTCGGAATCGTCTGCTTCCTCGAACTTGGCATAGACGACGACATCCTCCTTGTCCTCGGAAGCGAAATAGTCGTCAAAGTCAAAGCGGCGGCGACCGTCTTCGTCCTCGTACCAACCGACAAATTCATAGCCGTCCTTTCCCGGCGTCTCGGCTATCGGCGCGTCTGTGGACGAGGTAACCTTTTGGATCTCGAACACCTTGCCGTCCGCCATATAGACGATCTTGGCTTGCACAGATTGAAGATTGCATGCCGCAAACACCGTCGTGGCGACGACGCATACGGCGATGAGCAATGCGATTGACTTTTTCATATGCTCCTCCGCAAAACGTTTCGGTTATATTATAACTTTTTCGGAATGTTATGTCAACACTTCCGAATTTATAATCTTATGTTTCGACGCAAGCGGCGCAAAAGTTCTAAAACATTACTTTCATCTCCGATGAGCGATCCCGTTAGCTCTCATCGCGTTGAGGATAGCAAGCACCGCCACACCCACGTCTCCGAACACCGCAAACCACATATTGGTGATGCCGAACGCGGACAGGATAAGGATGACCGCCTTTATGGCGAGGGCGAATACGATGTTTTGCAGCACGATTCCCATCGTCTTGCGCGCGATACGTTTTGCGGTGGGGATGCCGCGCAGGTCGTCCTTCATCAAGACGATGTCGGACGCTTCGATCGCGGCGTCGCTGCCGACGCCTCCCATTGCGATGCCTATATCTGCTCTCATCAGCACGGGCGCGTCGTTTATGCCGTCGCCTACAAAGCACAGCCCGTCGCCTTTCTTCTCGGAAGAGAGCAGCTTTTCTACCTCCGCGACCTTGTCCGCGGGCAGCAGCGACGATTTGACTTCGCTCACCCCCACCCTTGCGGCGACGCTGTCCGCGACCCGGGCGTTGTCACCCGTCAGCATCACGGTGCGGCAGCCCATGGAGTTGAGCCCAAAGATCACTTCGGCGGACTCGGGCTTGAGTTCGTCCTCTATCACCAAAACGCCCTTTAATTTCCCGTTCTTGGCGACATAGACGACAGTCCCCGCCGCGTCTACCTTGTCGAACGCCACGCCGCGTTCGGTCATCAATCTCTCGTTGCCGCACAGAATCTCGCCGTCCTCGCCGCAGGCGCATATACCCTCGCCCGCTATGTTCGTCAACGAGTATCCGCCGTCGGGCTGCCCTCCGTAGGCGGCGACGATAGACCTCGCTATGGGATGGGACGAATCTCTTTCGGCAGCCGCCGCAAGGCGCAGGATCTCTTCACGGTCGCTCTCGGGCATGACCGCCGTCACGGCGAAGCTGCCCTTGGTCAAAGTGCCCGTCTTGTCAAAGACAAAGACATTCGCCTTGTCAAACTTCTCCAAATAGTTCGACCCCTTTACCAAAATTCCGCACTTGGAAGCCGCGCCTATACCGGCGAAAAACGTCAGCGGCACGGAGATCACCAACGCGCAGGGGCAGGACACGACGAGGAAACTGAGCGCACGATATACCCATGTCGACCAATCGCCCGTCACCGCGCCCGGGATCACCGCCAAAAGCAGCGCGACAGCCACGACCGCTGGGGTGTAATAGCGCGCGAACTTTGTGATGAAATTCTCCGCCTTTGATTTTTGCTCGGCGGCGTTCTCGACGAGGTCGAGGATCTTGGACACGGCGGAATCGTAAAACTCCTTTTGCACCTCTATTTTGAGCTGCGATGTCAGATTGACGCTGCCGCTGACCACAGCGTCTCCCGCCGCCACGTCGCGCGGCAGAGATTCGCCCGTCAACGCCTTTGTGTCAAGCGACGACTCGCCTTCGACCACCCTGCCGTCGAGAGGTATCTTCTCGCCCGGATTAACCAAAATGACCTCTCCGACGCCTACCTCGGACGGATCGACGGTCATTGCGGCTCCGCCGCGCAATACGTTGGCATAGTCGGGGCGGATGTCCATGAGCGCAGATATCGACTTGCGCGACTTTCCGGTCGCGTAGCTTTGAAACCACTCGCCCACTTGATAGAACAACAACACCGCGCACGCCTCGTCGAAGCCCTCGATCTCCATGCCCGTCGCGCCGCGATAGATCGCAAGCGCAAACGCGCCCAGCGTCGCAACGCACATCAAAAAATTTTCGTCAAAGACCTGCCCGTGAGCGATGTTGCGCACCGCGCGCCAAATCACGTCGTACCCTATCGCCGCATATACGGCGAGATAAAGCCCGAACGCCAACAGCCATCCGTACCTGCCGTCGATCATACGCGCCCATCCGTCCGTCGCACGGTCGACGATGAACAGCGCCGCGAACGCGGACAAACAGACGATGATCCTGATGAGCTGACCGCGCTGTTTGCGACTCATCTTGTAGCCGCCCATATCCCGCTCACCTGACTATGCGGCAGTCCGGTTCAACCTTGCGGCACACCCTGACCACCTCGTCCATGATCTCGTCAAAGCGGCTCTCGTCCGCGTCGATCGACATACGCTGAGTCATAAAACTGACGTTGACCGAATTGACTCCGTCCAACTTTGCGACGTTCCTCTCCATCTTGGCGGCGCAATTGGCGCAGTCCAGATCTTCGAGCCTGAATACCTTCTTCATATCGTCCTCCCGCCGCGTCTGCGGCTTGATAAATTATTTCCGTCTTTTGATTGAACATTTGGTTTGTTGAGCAAATGTTCAAATATGTAACATTTGAAAACGGGCGTCTGCCCGATCTCACTTGCCCTCGTTGATGTGCGTGAGCCCATATTCCATTATCTTCACGACGTGGTCGTCGTCCAAAGAATATTTGACTTCTTTGCCTGCCTTGGTGCCCTTGACCAACTTTGCGCCGCGCAGCACGCGCAACTGATGCGACACCGCCGACACGGTCATCCCCAATATCTCCGCCAGCTCGCCCACGCACAGATCCGCCTGTCCCAAACAGCCGAGGATCTTCGCACGCGTCGAATCGCCGAACATCTTGAACAAGTCCGCCAGATCGTACAGCACGTCGTCGGACGGAAGCCCCTGTTTTACCTTTTCAATGATGCCAAGTTCCTTTTCCATATCCGTTCACTTGAACACTTCTTCAAATGTTCAATCATATTATATTCCTCTTTCTTCGGCTTGTCAATAGATCGAGCGAACTTTTTGAAAAATTTTTCAAAGGTAAATAATATCATTTTATCCGTACTTCAAAAGTCAAAACGCCAAGCCACTTTTATGAATATGGTTACACTTTCATCTCGCCCAACCTCGCTTGGGCGAGATACGGTAACGAAGTCACCGAATGACCGCGCTCTTCGGTGACTTCCCCTTGCGGGACCGCGAGCGGTGAGCGAGCGCTTGTCCCGTGGGAAGGGGAGTATTGAGGGGAAAACCGAAAATAGCGAGTATGAAAAACGCGCACAGTTTGCAAGCAAACGCGCGCGTTTTGATTCGAAGCGTTAAGTTTTCGGGTTTCCCCTCAAAGAGAAGCAGCCTCATTCAACCTGTCCACCAACTCCTCCACGTCTATGCCGTGGACCGCGGCGGCGTCGGCAACGGTCTCGTTGTGAGCGAGCGCGCAGCCCAGACAGTGCATGCCGGCGGCGAAAAGCACGTTGGCGATCGCTTCGGCGTTGCCGCATTTGAGAACATCGGCGATGAGCATATCTTTGGTTATCTTCATATTTACCTCCGTGACCCACGAGTCAATTCATACTTTTTTCGTGGGGATTGTTGACATTATAACACCGCTGACCTGTTTGGGCAAGCGTTTTGCGCCGGCTACAACAAATATGTGACGACGAGATAGACGACCGCGCCGACGACCGCCGCGACCGCAAGTCCGAGAAGCGACGCCTTGACGGGCGAGACCGGAGCCTTGCCGTATGCCCTGCCCGTCCTGCCGTTGACTACGCAGCCGTAGTCCTTTTTGCGGTAGCGATAGCTGCTGACCCAAAGCGGGGCGCAGACGTACTTGTAGGTCGTGCCGGAATATACGGGAAACACGTTGATGTAATCCACTCTGTCCGCACGCGGATAGCGCGCCTTGACGCGGGCTTTGAGATCGTCGATGATGACGCTTTGCGCCTTTTGCCAGCAGTCGTCAAGACCCTCGGAATATCTCTCCGCCGAAAAACCGGACATATAGTCGTCGTCATAGGCGAGCGCGTTTACGGTGTCGAAACCGCCTATCTTATTCATCGCCTTGCCGTTGATCTGCTTGCTCGCCTCTATTTGTATGTCGTCATAATACTGCGCGAGCGCGCCGCTGACGTGAAACCATCTGACGCGCGTCTCCGTACGCCTGTTCTTGCCAAAACCGACGGTGACGGTGTAGGTCTCGCCCAGCCTCGCCTCGTAAGTCGCGGTGACGTTGCTGTCAAACGTCCACACCGGGATGTAGACGCCGCGCATCTTTTGCATCTTGGCTTCTTTTTTGAGTTTGCCCGGGGCGAGCCACTTCTTTTTGAGCCAATTGCGCCAAAAACCCTTCGCTTCGCTCTCGGGAACTTTGAAGGGCAGCACCGCGTTTGGTTTAAGCCCGGGAAGTTCGTCGCGCTCGATGATGTTGGGCGCGCCGCAGAACGGACATACGTCCGCAGTCTCGTACTCCTCCAACACGGACACCGCGCCGCAGACGGAGCACTTGTACGCCTTGGTGCCGCCCCACGACTCATAGTCCTGCTCGGACAAAGCGGTGTAGTACAATTCGCGCGCGGGCTGCGCAGCGATGTCGCGTTCGGTGCCGCAATACTCGCACTTCAACTTTTGCGTTGCGGGATCGAATTTGAGAAAATTGCCGCAAGAGGGACACTTGTACGTCTCCGCAGTCACCCTTTCGGCGTTCTGTCTCAATTGAGACCCATCGCCCTGCCCGGCAGCTTTGACCTGCTCGTCGCTCATTGCAGCTTTTCTCCGCATTCGGGGCAGAACTTGGCGCCCGGCTTGACCTCTTTGCCGCACTTAGGGCACTTGGCGACCAGCGGCGCTCCGCATTCGGGGCAGAACTTGGCGCCCTTCTTGATCTGTTTGTGGCAGCTCGGGCACTCGACCGTCTCGACCATGGGCTTGCCGCACTCGGGGCAGAACTTGGCATTTTTGCGCACCTTGGCTCCGCAATGCGGGCAGGTCGCCTTGTTGTCCTCCGATCCCATATTGTTCATGTTGTCGGCGAACATCTTGCCGATCCCCAACCCGGCGCCGACGCCGACGCCCGCGCCGGCGAGACCGCCCGGATTCTTCGCCGCGTCGCGCATCGCTTCGACCGCCTGCATCTGGGCGTAGCCCTGCATCGCGCCGCCCATAACTCCTACCGACGTGCGCTTGTCCATCATCTTCTCGACCTCTTCGGGCAGAGAGATGTTCTCGATATAGAGCGCGTCTATCTCGATGCCTATCTTGGCGAAGTCCTCCGCCATCTTTTGACGGGTGAGATCGGACAGATCGTCGTAGTGCATCGCAAGATCGATCGCCGGGATGCCCGACTCCGCGATCGCGGTGGACAGCTCGGAAACGATGATCTTCTTGAAGTAATCGTCTACGTCCTTGACGGTCAGCTCGCCCATGGAGCCGAACAACTCGCTCATCGCCGCAGTCGGAGTGCCGACCGAGAACGAATAGACGCCGAAACCTCTGACGCGCACCATGCCGAACTCCTTATCGCGCATCATCACGGGGTTGGACGTACCCCACTTGTTGTCGATAAACTGCTTGGTCGAGATGAAGTAGATGTCGCCCGTGTACGGCGTCTCCCAGGCGTATTTCCAATTGTAGAGCGCGGTCAGAAGGGGGATGTTCTTGATGTCCTCCAACTTGTAAGTGCCCGGTCCGAACACGTCGGCGAGTTTGCCCTCTTGGATGAACATCGCCTTTTGACCCTCGCGGACGACGAGAACGGAATTGCGCATGATCTCCTCTTTGCGCTCCAACGGATATTTCCAGACGATGGATTGGGTGTTGTCATTCTCCCATTGAATGACCTTGCGGAATTGCTTTTTCAAAAAATCAAACAGCCCCATGGGTGTACCCTCCTGTTTTTGCTATTTTCGATTATATATCATATGCGCTCATAGGTCAACCAAATGCGCGCTCACGCTCACAGCCTGCGCTCAAACTCGTCGTAGCCGAACTCGCGCACGACCTCGATCGTTCCGTCCGTATGCCGCACGCATATCGACGGCAGACGCATTCCGTTGAAAGTGTTGGTCTTGACCATCGTGTAAAGCGCCATGTCGAGAAAGCGAAGCTCGTCGCCGATCTTGAGCGGACGATCAAAAGAATAGTCCCCTATCACGTCGCCGGCAAGACACGTCGGTCCGCCGAGCCTGTATGTGTGCGCCTTATCGCCCGCCTCGCCCGCGCCTTGAAGCGGAGGCCGATAGGGCATCTCCAACACGTCGGGCATATGGCATGCCGCCGACGCGTCGACGATCGCGATGTCCATGCCGTTGCGAACTATATCTTCGACGCGGCAGACCAAACTGCCCGCGTTGAGTACGACCGCCTCGCCCGGTTCCAAATAGACCTCTGCGCCGTACCTGTCTTTCAACCGTCTCACGACGCGCACCAACCTTTCGACGTCGTAATCGGCGCGCGTGATGTGGTGTCCTCCGCCGAGATTGATCCATTTACTCCTTTGAAGTAATGCGCCGAACCTCTCTTCGAGCGCGTCGACGGTCGCCTCCAAGTCGTCGGAATTTTGCTCGCAAAGCGTATGCATATGCACGCCGTCGAGCAGATTTGCGACGTCGTCGGGCAGCTCCGCCGCCGTCGTCCCGAGCCGTGAAAACTCGCCGCACGGGTCGTATATCCCGTGTCCTCTTTGGGTGGAAAACTGCGGATTGAGCCGCAAGCCGACCTGCTTGCCCGCCGCCTTTGCTTTTGGCGCAAATTTTCGTGCCTGTGTCGGCGAATTGAATATTATATGATCGACATAAAGCATCAATTCGTCCCAATCTTCATCGTTGTAGGAGGGCGAAAAGACGTGCGTCTCACCGCCGAACCTAGTCTTGCCCAAACGCGCCTCGTAAAGCCCGCTCGCGGTCGTGCCGTCGAGGTAGCGCGAGATCAACGGATAGGTGCAAAATGCTGAATACGCCTTTTGGGCGAGCAATATCTTGCAGCCCGCCTCTTTGCGCACCGCGCGCAACGCCTCCAGGTTGCGGACGAGAGCCGCTTCGTCTATCTCGAAGTAGGGCGTACGCATCACTCCACCAAGTCGGGATTTTCTTCTATCTGCCAGGGTAAGCCGTTTTTGTTGAGTTCGTCCATATACGGATCGGGGTCGAACTCCTCGCAGGTGAACACGCCGTCCTTAGCCCACTTGCCTGTCAGGATCATCTTTGCGCCTATCATCGCGGGCACTCCCGTCGTGTAGGATATCGCCTGGGACTCAACCTCCTTGTAGCACTCTTGGTGGTCGCAGACGTTGTAGATATATGCGGTCTTCTTTTTGCCGTCTTTGATCCCGGTAAATATGCACCCGATGTTGGTCTTGCCCTTGGTGCGCGGACCGAGCGACGCCGGATCGGGAAGCAGCGCTTTGAGGAATTGGATGGGCACGATCTCCCTGCCCTCGTACATCACCGGAGACGTGGACAGCATACCCACGTTTTCCAAACACTTCATGTGCGTGAGGTAGCTCTGACCGAACGTCATGAAGAAGCGGATGCGTTTGACTCCCTTGATATTCTTCGCAAGAGACTCTATCTCCTCGTGATGCAGCAGATACATATCCTTTTCGCCCACGCCGTCAAAGTCGTATCGACGCTTTATGCTCATCGGCGGGATCTCGACCCACTTGCCGTCCTCCCAATACGATCCCGGCGCGGACACCTCGCGCAGATTGATCTCGGGGTTGAAGTTGGTCGCAAACGGATAGCCGTGGTCGCCGCCGTTGCAGTCGAGGATGTCGATCGTCTCGATCGCGTCGAAGAGGTGCTTTTGCGCATAGGCGCAGAAAACCTGCGTCACGCCCGGATCGAACCCCGAACCGAGCAGCGCGGTCAAGCCGGCATTCTCGAACTTTCCCTTGTAGTCCCACTGCCAGGAATAGTCGAACAGCGCGGTAAATCCAAGCTCCTTGCAGCGCTTGTCGTACCTCGCTTTCCAAACGGGATCGTCGAGGTTTTCCGGCTCGTAGTTGGCGGTGTCCATATAGTCGACGCCGCACGCGAGGCAGGCGTCCATGATCGTAAGATCCTGATACGGAAGCGCGATGTTCATCACAAGGTCGGGCTTGACCTTGCCTATCAATGCGACCAACGCGTCAAAGTCGTCCGCGTCAACCTGCGCGGTCGAGATCTTTGTCTCGGTCGTACCGTTGAGCTTTGCCGCCAATTCGTCGCACTTGGACTTGGTGCGGCTGGCGACGACTATCTCGCCGAATACGTCGCTGTTCATACAGCACTTGCGGATCGCTACGGAAGCGACGCCGCCGCAGCCGATGATCAAAACTTTTGCCATATCACTTCTCCTTTATCCCGAGCGCGATCAACAGCTCGCGCACGATCTTGCATGCGGCGGCGGTTGACGCGCCGCTCGAGTCATAATGGGGGCTGAGTTCGTTGACGTCCAGCCCTATCACGTTGCACCTCGACGCGACGAAGGTAGCCGCGTGGCGCAGTTTGTCGAACGACACCCCTCCCGGTTCGGGAGTACCCGTGCCCGGAAACACCGACGGATCGAGTACGTCGAGATCGAGCGTAAAGTAGACGGGGACGCCGTCCAGCGCCTGCACGGTCTGCTCCAACCCGTCGAAATCAAACTTGTGCATATCCGTCTCGGACGCGGCAAAGACAAACTCCGACCTGTCGCCCGATCGTATCCCGAATTGGTGTATCCTTCCCTTGCCGACAAGCTCCCAACACCGCCTTAACACACACGCGTGCGAAAATTTCACTCCGAGATAGTCGTCTCTGAGATCGGCATGGGCGTCAAAATGGACGATGTGCAGGTCGGGGTATTTGCGCGCCGCCGCCCTGACTGCGCCGAGCGTGACGAGGTGTTCGCCGCCCAACATGAACGGCGTCTTGCCCGCCGCCAAAATGTCTGCCGCCGCCTCCTCCACGGACGCGAGGACTTTTGCCGAGTCGCCTATCGCAAGATCCAAGTCTCCGGCGTCGCATACGGCTGCGTCGGACAGCTCGGCGTCGAGATAGGGGCTGTATTCTTCGAGCCCGAACGACTCGCCGCGTATCGCCGCGGGTCCCGACCTCGTCCCGGGACGAAAGGACGTCGTGCCGTCGAACGGCGCGCCGAACATCACTATGTCCGCCTCGGCGAACGGACAACGGCAGCCCATGAATGCGTCAATCTGCATGTTCAACATCTTTCAAAAGCTCCTCCACGTATGCGGGGATATAAAACGCGCCCTTGTGCAAGGTCGTCGTATAGTAGCGGCACTTGATCCCGCGCATATTCCATCTGCGCTCGTTGAGATCACGCAGCGGATGATACTTCTTGGACGCAAAACCGAACAGCCAATGCCCCGACGGATAGGTCGGGATATGCGCCTGATAGACCTTTGCCGCGGGGAAGGACTCCACTATCCGCTTGTGTGCGCGCTGACACGCGAGCGCGTCCTCGGAATAGAACGGACTTTCATGCTGGTTGATCATGATGCCGTCCTCTTTGAGCGCCTTGCAGCAATTGCCGTAAAACTCGCGTGTGAACAGACCCTCGCCCGGTCCGAAAGGATCAGTGCTGTCGACGATGATGAGGTCGTACTCGTCCTTGCAGCCCCTGACGAAGCGCAAACCGTCGCGGTAGTGCATCTTCACCCGCGGATCGTCGAGCGAACTCGTCACCTCCGGAAAAAACTCGCGGCTGACGTCGACGACCTGCTTGTCTATCTCTACGAGATCGATGCGCTCGATGTCGTCGTAGCGGCACAGCTCGCGCACCGCTCCTCCGTCTCCGCCGCCTATCACAAGCACGTTGCGCACTCGCGGATGTACCGCCATCGCGGGATGCACTATCATCTCGTGATAGATAAACTCATCCTTTTGAGTCAGCATCATATATCCGTCGAGTACGAGAAACCGCCCGAACTCGGGGCTGTCGAACACGTCTATGCGCTGAAACTCGCTGTGCCCGCTGTAAAGCTGCCTGTCCACGCGGATGGACAGCTTGACGTCTTTGGTGTGCAACTCCGAAAACCAATAATCCATTTACTCCTCCACGACGTTGAGCTTTTCGATCGCGGGATCTTCTGGTCCCGTCATTTGGCAGCCTTTCTCTTTGGCGTAGGCGATGTAGTCGAGAATGCGCCTCGTGATGCGCTCGCCGGGCGCGAGGATGGGAATGCCGGGCGGATAGCACATCACGAACTCGCTGCATATCCTGCCCTCCGTCTTTTGGATGGGCAGCATCTCCTCCTTCTCGGCATAGAACGCGTCCTGCGGACTCATCTCGACGATAGGCTCGATGTATTCGTGCTTCATCAATCCCGCCTTGGAACGCTTGTTGAGCCGGCGTATCTCCGCAAGCGCGCTGACCAGACGCTCGATGTCCCTCTCGCGGTCGCCTATCGACAAATAGGCAAGGATGTTGCCGAGGTCGCCGAACTCGATCTGAATGTCGTATTCGTCGCGCAAAAGATCGTAAACTTCGATGCCGGCAAGCCCTATATCGAGAGTGTTGACGGACAGCTTGGTCTCGTCGAAATCAAAGACGCTGTCACCGTTGATCAGCTCCTTGCCGAACGCGTAATAGTCGCCGATGTCGTTGATCTCTCCGCGGGCGTAACGCGCCATGCACGTCACCTCGGCAAACGCCTGCTCTCCCCTCAGCGCGAGGTTGCGGCGCGAGATGTCGAGCGAGGACAAAAGAAGATAGGACGCGCTGGTCGTCTGCGTGAGATTGATCACCTGTCTAACGTAGCCTTCCTGCATCGCCGGCCCCGTCAGCAAAAGCGAACTCTGCGTCAGCGAACCGCCCGACTTGTGCATCGATACCGCCGCCATATCCGCCCCTGCCGCCATTGCCGACACGGGCATATCCTTTCCGAAGTAAAAATGCGTGCCGTGCGCCTCGTCGACGATGCAGAGCATACCGGCGGCGTGCGCGAGCGACACGATCGTGCGCAGATCGCTGCAAATGCCGTAATAGGTGGGATTGTTGACAAGTACCGCTTTGGCGTCCGGATGGGCCGCGATCGCCCTCTTGACCGCGTCCACGCTCATGCCGAGCGAAATGCCTAGCCTGTCGTCCGTCTCGGGATCTACATATACGGGCACCGCGCCGTTAAGGACCATCGCGGTCATAACGCTGCGGTGGACGTTGCGTGGCAAAATTATCTTTTCTCCGCGCTTGGTCACCGTCAAGACCATCGTCTGCACCGCGGACGTGGTGCCTCCGACCATCAGGAACGCGCCGTGCGCGCCGAACGCCTCGGCGGCAAGCCTCTCCGCCTCCCGTATCACCGATACCGGGTGGCAGAGATTGTCGAGACACTTCATTGAATTGACATCGAGCGACACGCACTTTTGTCCCAAAAGCTCAGTAAGCTCCGGATTGCCCCTGCCTCGCTTGTGTCCCGGAACGTCAAATGGCACAAGACGCATGCTCTTCATCGCCTGAAGGGCTTCGTAGATGGGCGCGCTCGTCTGAGTCGGCTTTTTCATTTGCGTGCGGAAAAGACGTTGCGTCCGCTGAATATCTCTATCATTTCGCGGCGCAGATTGTCCATGATCTCCAACCTCGTGCGCGGCGGCAGTTCGTAGACGTCCGTCTTGAACAGATAGTTTTGAAGATCGATATCCTTGACCATCATCTTGGTGTGGTAAATGTTCGCCTCATAGACGTTGATGTCGACCGCGTCGTAGCGGCGCAACGTCTCGGGCGCGATGTAGTCCTGTATCGAAGTGACGTTGTGATCCATAAACAGCTTTTGCCCGTTGACATCGCGGGTGAATCCGCGCACGCGGTAGTCGAGCGAAATGATGTCCGAATCGAAAGACCCGATCAGGTAATCGAGAGTGGACAAAGGCGTGATCTCTCCGCAGGTGGCTACGTCTATGTCCACACGGAAAGTCGCAAGCGAAGTCTCGGGGTGAAACTCGGGATAGGTATGCACGGTGACGTGACTTTTGTCGAGATGCGCAAGCTGAGTCTCCCCGACGGGGACCATGCTGTTTTCGGCAATAAGCACGGTGACCGACGCCCCTTGAGGGTCGTAATCCTGGCTGGCGACGTTAAGTACCTTGGCGCCGATCATGTCGGTCAGCGTCGTCAAAATGTGAGTCAAACGCTCGGAGTTGTACTGCCCGTCGATGTAGGCGATGTAATCGCGCTGCTCGCGCGCGGTCTTGGCATAGCACACATCATAGATGTTGAAGCTGAGCGATTTGGTTAGGTTGTTGAAGCCGTACAGCTTGAGTTTGTCTCCCATAAGCGTCTCCCATGAGAAAAGGCGACATGCACTCCGCATATCGCCCGTAAAACAACCGTGAGATCCTCCACGGATACCTTCAGAGTCTATATAGCAAATACACTTTTACTACTCTTATTGATTGTTTTACAAGCGGTTTGTGCTTTCGCACAGGTTGTTGAGTAACCAACTCATAAGATCGAGCGAACTCGATCACAATAAGGCAACTTGCGTTGCGATCGGCAGTGGACCCGGCTGTCCGTATGGCCTTATCCTTGCGGGAGGTCCGAATATTTGCATG
>CALWKU010000013.1 GCA_944381345.1 uncultured Christensenellaceae bacterium | reverse complement strand
ATATTTACAAAGGTATTGAATCCATTGGCATTTAGGTATGGAAAGAGGGGGACAGAACGCGGAAAAATGTCGGCAAATAGAATAACAAAATCAGACATGATGTATAATCGAGATAATTTCAGAGATGTTTACTCCGAGAAACCAAAAGAGATTTCTCGTCAAGATTGGCTGGTTTTGCACCCAGAAATAGATGTTCGTAATGGTTACTTTGAGCAAATGATGGCAAGCTCAAAACGTATTTTGCGTCAATATGTCACGGTAGTTAGGAGTGGCATTTCGGAATTAACTCAGTTTGTCGATGAGTTTGAGGACAGGCAGCCTGCGACTCAACTTCATCATATTTTCCCTAAAAATGAATTCCCTGAAATAATGCACTATTTAGAGAATTTAATAGCATTAACACCTAATCAGCATTATGGATTTGCCCATCCGAACAACAATACGCAAATAATTGATATAACAGCACAAAAAATACTGCTCGTTGCCAAAACATGTAGCATTAAAGCAAATATAACAAATGAGTTAGAAGAGCACATTTTTACATTCGAAAATTTGCTTCATGTTTTATCTGTCGGCTGGGAAGATAGTTCTGTTCTTGATATTGAGAACAATAACTTTTGTGAAGTGCTGCACGCAATCACATATCACTATCAGAATATATAATTGAATGCTTATGGATAATAAAATCTTAGAATCACAAAAAGGCATTCCCTATGCGCCGCCTAAACGATTAGGCACAAAAAAGCAAGTATATACACAAGCTATCTTGCAAAAAATCCCTCATGCTACTGAGGGGAAAGTAGACATATGCCTAAAAGTGGGAAGATACAAAATCTCAGGCGGCATTGAAACTGATTGCCCAAAGAGTGAATTAACTTTAACGTTCGAAGAACTTAAGAATTTAATCAATTATATTGAGCAGTACTACAAACCTTTAGAGCTTGAAGTGGAAAAGTTTATTTCTGTTGGCAATACAGATTCAAAGCAATTATTGCTTCAGTTTAAGTCAATCGCAGACTCAGATGAGGAAGTTGCAACACAATTGATAGAAAGCGGCCTGTTAAGTGACAAAATATATATTACCATTGACTTAATTAGAAAACAAAAAGCACTAGATGATTTTATAGATGCTATTGATAAAGATTATGCAGAGAGTTATTGGCAAGAGTGGTTCAAAATCAATAAATGGATCCTTGGTTCTGAATATATGGAGATATTGGATGAGCGCAGAATAGATAGCGGTAATATCGCAGATTATTTGGTGAAAGCATTTGATGGTTTTTTGGATATCGTTGAAATAAAAAAACCGAATGGATTAAAGTTTTGGGCTGAAACGAAAGATCACGATAATTATATACCGAGTTCTGATTTGATTAAGGCAATAACCCAATGTCAAAATTATCTTTACGAAATAGAACGAGAATCAAATAGCGCCAAATTCTTAGAAAGGACAAATGAAACTAAAATTATCAAGCCGCGCTGTATGCTTGTTTTTGGGCGATCTAATGATTGGTCGGCAGATAAACAAAAAGCTTTCAGAATGCTCAATTCTATGTATACACAAATCAGCATCATGACTTATGATCACCTTTTATCTCGAGCCAAAAATATCTTCGGGATAAGCGATGAAGACAATATCATTGACGAAGATTTGCCGTTTTAGGAATTCGTTTTACATTACAACTTCTCCACCAATCGTAACCAAAATTGAACAAGTCAATTTTGGTTACTTTTTATTGCGCGTTTTTGTGATCAATGAGATGCTATGGCAAGATATTTCTTTTGCAGGTTTTGCCGTCTGCGCCACACCGTTGTGTTGTCAGCGCCCAAATTGCGCGCTATGTTACGATTCATTTATACTTTTGCATTTACGAATCGTAATCGTACGCGATCTTGTCGACTCTTTCTCCTGGCAGATTGACGATGAAGCCGTTCTCGACCCTACACGGACACGCAGGATTTTTGAGCGATAATGCGTCCAAGATCATCTCGTCGGTTGCTTGACAATCCGTGACAACTTCAAGGTCTTTGTCCTTGACCGCCGCATCTTCGTCATCCATTCCCGTTTCGGAATTTTTCACGGCAAAACAAGAATTTTCCGTTCCTGATCTCGGGCAGCAAAATGTGTCCTTCGTCCCCTCGCTTGATGCCGAATTCTTCGTAATCGTCGCTGATCATCCTCACTCTGTCAAAGTATTCCATGCTCCTTTCTTCTTCCAGCCGGCAAACGGCGTTACGTTTTTGAGTTTTCCGTG
Source organism: uncultured Christensenellaceae bacterium (assembly GCA_944381345.1). Classification (GTDB taxonomy): domain Bacteria; phylum Bacillota; class Clostridia; order Christensenellales; family UBA3700; genus Ornithoclostridium. The sequence continues at coordinate 13,277 of CALWKU010000013.1, read as the reverse complement.
CGGATATGCTATTCATCCGGTATAAAATTCATATACGCGCCCGAATTTTCCCCTCTTTCCCGTATCGTTATTTCAATGTTTGCTATTTGCCCGCAATCGTCTAACTTTCCCAACACATGATCCCCCTCTGAGTATCTTGATTGCATCATAGACCTCTTGCTCGTTTTCAATTGTATACCCCATGTTCTTGATCAAACCCGCTTTGCTCGGGTGTATGAGCAGATAGTGCGTTATCTTGCGCATATTAAAGTCCGATGTCACATTGGGCTCTTACTCTTGCCGATATTCGCATTTGCAATTGAGATGCATGATCTCGCCCGGCTTGTTTATAAGATGAAAGACCTTGTCGTTGAGCGCAACGCAAATTGCGCAAGTGCGTGTTGTCGGGTCGGATCTTGCCACACCGATGCACGTGTCCAAATTCTCTTTGCTTATGTTGAAACGCTTTACCCAAAGCCCTCCGTATCTTTCGGTTTTGGACTTGAACAGCCCAAAGAATTTATCAAAAATGCCCATTATCATGACATTACCCATCATGCCTCGATTTAACACGGTTTTCGCCATGTCAAGACATCTTTTCACTTAATTTTTGTATGAAGATCAAACCCTCAATATCCGCCGATGTTTTTGTGCGAAAAATACGCAAAAACACTTTTTGAAACAAATCCGTTTCATTGTATCGCTCAGTTGCGCAGCCGAAAAATTCTCGTGTTTTTACGCAAATTTCTCGTATAATATAAAAGCATAACACGCCGAGATCGATCGCCTGGCGTGGAAATCGCATCGTACTTTTTCGAAAAAACAACAGTCAATTTTTGCACTAAACGCGAGCAATCAAGCATTGCTGCGACCCGACATCCCGAAAATCAGCCAAATACGAATATCAAGCGGAAAAAATCGCTTGACAAACATTTCGCCTTATGTAATAATATCCTTACCGTTTCGTTATATGGCAAAGCCTTATAATATGACAACGTGTGGCAAGTATTGACAAAAGTTTGACAAGACACAATGTGTTTTGTCACTCTCTGCAGTTGCGCGCTCCTGCCGGTTGGATCTGGGGCGCGTAATTTTGCGCTTCGCTTTTAGGCGAAACCCGAAAATAACGCATCAAATCGCAACGGGCATATCCGAACCTCGGATATGCCCGTTCCTCATACTCGCTGTTTTCGGTTATCGCCTCGCGGAGGCGGTATGGTTGAGATGAGCCGCTATTTTCGCCAATCGTCGCTTTTTGTTTCGTGTTATATTAATTTGTTTTGCAAAAGTTTGGGATCGATGCGTTATCGTGTTGAGCGTAAGAGCGGTTTCGCGCGACGGCGACGTAACCTTATTCGCAAATACGCAGCTCAGCGTTTTGATTTATAAACGAATAAAATTCGTGATCTAACTCTGCTGCCTCCACGAATCCACCTTTTCGGTTCTGCGCTCCTCTAAAATTTATGCGTTCAACTTGTCAATACATCTTTTCGCAAACTTTGCGGATATTTTATCCGCTTAAACAGACATTGATCAAAGCGCAAATTAAGTGGCTTCTGTTCCATGCTCCTTGTCTACTCCCTCTTAATACCAAGCAAAAAAGACCGTACCGCAGGTAGGAATACGCGCCGAAAACGACGCGGCCACTTTTTGTCGTGCTTTTTCGGTTTAGTTTTGAGTGTGAGATTTTCCGCTCAGACAAGTCGCATCCGCAAAGATCAATACTCTCTGCGGTTTTGAGCGAGGAATTTTGCGCGCAAAAGAACTGCTACTTGCCTGCCGCTCATTGTACCGACCCCCAAAAAGACCGCGCAAGCGGGGTGAGGGCAAGCCGACATAAAATTTCCGGCGGCGTTTTGCAGTCGGAATTTTTGTCGGTGCGCAGCAGTTTTGAGCGAGAAATTTTGCGCGCAGACGAGTCGCGTCCCCGCAGCTCAATCCTTTACGGCTTAGCAAGGGGCAAGACGAAGTATGCGCGCAAAAGATCCGCTCAAAACCTTGCCCTCACCCCGCTTGCGCGGTCAAATAAATATAGAGCAGGAAGATCCTGCTCTATATTTAGAAGGGGGTAGGCTATTTACATAGCCATGAGTAAAGACTTTAGGCCTTTTGCGACGTGCCCGTTGCAGATGTCTACAAGACCTTGCGCTCGTTTGATGCTGAACGCGCCTTGCGACGACACGACGAGAGATTTGACAGGCGACGTACGGAACATCTCGTACGACATCATGAAATTGGGATCGTCGTCGCTCTTGGCGCCGAGCGCCAATTTCATGAAAAACTTGGCTGCGCTTTGCACAAATCTTGCGAATCCGCTGCTCTCCGCCATATCGGCGATCGAGTCATCCAAAGTAAATTCGCCTTTGGTATGAACACGGGTCGTGACTTCGGGCTCCGCTCCGTAGATCTTGCGGAAGTCGCCGTCCCCTATCGGGGTCTTACTGTCCGGGTGAGAATACCATCCCATATCCTGCGACTGATTGTACGGCTGACCGTTGAGATGAACGGATATTCGTTGTTTAGGTTCGCGTATATTGGACGCGATGACGATCTCGTAATCGCCGTCGGCTAACATCCAACCTGCGCCTATATCATAAATCATGAAATCCGATTTGTCAAGGATAAAATCAAATTTTTCACAACTTTTTTTCGCAATCCCTTTCTTTTCGAATGCCGCAAGTCTTATGTTCGGCGCTCCCGACCGCTCGGACGTATGCCGCAGATAGACCTGTACGGTCTCTTTGCCGTCGACGTCGCCGACGTTGGCAACCTCTACGGAGACGGTGACCTTGCCGTCTTTGTTTATGTCGCCGCTCATGACGGCATCGCCATAGACAAAGTCGGTATACGACAAGCCGTAACCGAACGGGAATAGCACCGGTGCGTCTACCTTCTCGGTGTAGCGGTAACCGACGTACATACCCTCCTTGTAGATCACATCGTGACGGCTGCCCGGGAAGTTGAGCGTCGCCGGCAGATTGTCGAGCGCGACAGGATAGGTTTCCGCAAGTTTGCCGGACGGGGCGACCTTGCCCGTCAATATGTCGGCGACCGCCGCTCCGCTCGCCTGTCCGCCGAGATACGCCATAAGCACCGCGGACACGTCGGCTATCCACGGCATTGCGACCGGGGCGCCCGCGCTGAGTACGACGATCACATCCTTGCCCGTCTCGGCAAGACGCTTGATGAGCGTATTGTGTGCTTCGGGCATATCTATATTTTTGCGATCGAAACCCTCCGCCTCATATTCGGCGGGAAGCCCTGCCATGACGACGATCTTGTCATATCCGGCGGCCGCCGCGACGGCTTTTTCGATGAGTTTGGAGCTGTCTTTGCTCTTGCGCAGATCGTATCCGCGCTCGTAAACATATTCGACGCCGCTCTCGCCGAGCGCGTCAAGCAAAGTCGTGATCTTGCGCGGATTGATAAACGACGAACCTGCGCCCTGGAAACGCGGCTTTTCGGCGAATTCGCCGACTACGAGCAGCTTGTCGCTCTTTCGCAAAGGCAGCGCCTTCTTTTCGTTTTTGAGCAGGACGGCGCTTTCGGAAGCGGCGCGGCGCGCCAAAGCGTCGTGCTTTTGAGCGTCGATCGTCGCACCCTTGACGCGCTTGGCGTCGTATTCGAAGATGTAGGTCAGAAGCCTGTCGACGGTCTCGTCGAGCAACTGCTCGGACAACGAGCCGTCTTTGAGCGCCTCAATCAGAGCCTTCGCTCCGAATCCGCCGCTGTAAGGCATCTCGAGATCGAGTCCCGCCTGCAACGCCGCAACGCGGTCGTAGACGGCGTTCCAATCGCTGACGACTATGCCGTCAAAGCCCCACTCGCCGCGCAGGACGTCGGTCAGCAAAAACTTGTTTTGCGTTGCGAACGCGCCGTTGACGCGGTTGTAGGACGCCATCACCATCGCGGGTCTGCCCTTTTTGACAGTTATCTCAAACGCTTTGAGATAGATCTCGCGCAAAGCGCGCTCGTCGACTACGGCGTTGACGGAATTGCGGTAAGTCTCCTGATTATTGACCGCGAAGTGCTTTACGCACGCTCCGACGCCGTTGCTCTGCACGCCGCATATGAACGCCGCGCCCATCTCGCCGGCAAGCACCGGATCTTCGGAATAGTATTCAAAATTGCGCCCGCAAAGAGGCGAACGCTTGATGTTGACGCCGGGACCGAGCAGCGTCTGCACCCCCTCTTTAAGCGCCTCTGCGCCTATCGCGGCGCCTATCTCCTCGGCGAGCGCCTTATCCCACGAGCAGGCGACGGTGGCCGACGTCGGAAAACAGGTCGCCCTTTCGGACACGTTTACGCGCGTGTCCTTGCCATGCTGGGCTCGCACGCCGTTGGGTCCGTCGGCGACCATCACGGACGGCACGCCGAGCCGCTCTATCGGCATAGTGCGCCACATATCCTTGCCCGAACACAGCCCGACCTTTTCTTCAAGCGTCATTTGAGAGATCAATTGAGAATATTTCATATCTTCCACCTTGCGAAAAATTTCCGCTTTTTTGTTTCAACTGACATACGTTGTCATATTATGCGTCCTATACTTGCATTGTAAACACGGAGGACAACACCATGCAACACAATGCTTTCGCCACTATCGGCACTCAAAACGTCGGCTTTGCGGACAAGCTGTTCGCGTTGAGCGTAGCCAAGCGTCAGATGCAGATCGTGCGCGATCTGATGTCGCTGAACGAGACCTATCCCGAACTGATCGACAAACAGCTCGTAGGCGGTCTGTTCGCTCTGGGCACGTGGCTTGAAGATGCGGCAAGCTCGATCGGCGGAGGCGCTGCCTCTCACCGTTCGTAATTTTCGGCAATGTTGCGCCCGAGCAGTTCGTCTACGGATACGTCCAACTCGTCCGCAATGCGGCAGATACATTCAAGCGTCGGCTGACTTTCGCCCCGCTCGTAGTGGGACATACTGCGCTGAGTCGTCCCGACCATCGCGGCGAAACGCTCTTGCGAGATGTGCCTTGCCTTGCGCAGTTTGCGCAGGTTGGCGCCGAAAATCAAATCGATCTTGCTCATGTTTGCTCCTTGGACTGCGGACGAACTCTGCCCGCATACGCCTTGACAATATTATAACTCAAATGCGCGCGCATTTCAATTAATGTATCAAAATTTTTTGATATGCGCAAGCTCTCTCCACAAAAGCGGAGCGCCCCGAAAGAGGCGCTCCGCTTTTTCCGCAGACGTTCAAATCTCGTTGCCGTATGCGTCAAACAGCGTGACGCCGGTCATCGACTCTTGCCAATCGCCGTTGTCCAAGCGGTAGCGTACCCGCGCACTCCAATAACTTTGGCGGCCCGACGTACTCGCCGTCGCGGCGAGCGAATGGAAGATGTCAAGATCGGACACATATCCCGACGCGACCAAGATCATATCGCCGTAATCCTCCGGGTAGCTCTCCGAACGATAGAGATAGACATAGACCGGGATCCGCGCCTCGCCGAGCGTAAATTCGTTCTTTGCGATCGCGCTGACGTTGCCGTTGCCGTCGCCGTCTATGCGGATCGAGATGCTAGTGTAAAGACCGCGCGATTGGGGCGCGTCCTGCTCCTCCGCGGCGACGCCGACCGCGCCGAACGCAACGAGCGAACAGACCGCGACTGCCAAGAGCGACAATACTATAAGTTTAGTTCTTCTTTTCATTTTTCTTTCCTCCCACAGGATGTTTTGACGCATATATCGCACCGTTAACAACGCCGCATATCGCCATCCAAATCACTATGCCGCACAACACAAACAGATCCTCTGCCGTAGACGGAGCGGCAACCGCCACCGACATGCTTCCGTTGTCGGAATTTACCGAAATCAAAGTAACGAGAAAGATCAAGCCGAACGCCGCAAGCAGCGCCAACGCTCCCGCCAACACCCCCAAACCTACCGCCGCAGCTACGTTGTACCTGCGCAGCAATCCCTTGATGCGTTTCACCTCGTCGACGCGCTCGACAAGCGAGTCGACTTGTCCGCCCTCACAAGACGCATCGTCGCTCTCCGCAGCTCCGCACTCCGCACATGCTGCGGATATTTCGCCGAACAAAGCGTCGTATTCCACGCCCAATGCCGTGCAAAGCGCCGCCGTGATCTCCGCGTTGGGGCGCGACTTGTCGCACTCCCATCTCGACACGGACTGACGCGAAACTTTGAGCCTTTTCGCCAACTCGCTTTGATTCAATCCCGCCGCTATGCGCAATTCTTTGAGCCGCTCGCCCGAATACGTATGTTTGTCTAAACAGTCCATGATTCGATTATAAATCAAGCGGCTTTGCATAGTCAATCAAATGCGATGGTTAAACGCGTGCGAGGAAAGGAACGGCGGAAGGCTGTCTCCCGCCGCCCTATGTCTTTACAGCCCCGCGCTGTACCCGCTTCCTGCGACATTCCGTTTTTACGAAAAGTTTGAAAATCAAACCTTTTGAAAACGGAGTGATCGTTTCTCTCCTCTTCCCTAGCTTGTATTATATCACATTTTGGCCCGTTTGAGATGTCAAACATACTTTACATCGATGACACACATAGTTTACATCGTATTCTGAAATAACAGTTATTTCTACAATTTTATAACGATAGGAAAATGATATGCGAATATCGCCGCCGAATCAAAACGCCGTATCAACCACAGGACATATATTGAATATTTATAAATAATACGGCTTGTCCGACTCGTCGACAATGTCTTGCCCAAAGCGAAAATATATGGTAAAATATATAAAGATCTATGAGGAACGCTATGAAAAGAACACTTCTCGCAACTGTCGCGGTCATCTTGGCAGTCTTGACGATGGTCTTGGCTGCGTGCACGGGCGGTACCGCGCCCGAACCGATTAAGGTGAGTACGTCTTCGCCATACAGCGAAGAGGCGTTCGCCGAGCTTATGTCTAAGCAAAAAGACGTCTGCCTTGCAGAGAGCGGCAAAAGCGATTACAAGATCGCCGTTTTGAATAAAGCGCACGAAATCGACACGGACACCGAATTTTTGCAAACTACACTGCGAGAGATCACCGGAGACAACAAAGCGTTCGACATCATCGACTACATCCCCGAGAATGCTCCTTACATCGCGATCGGTTCCAATGAAACTCCCGCAAACGTCGCCGACGACGGCTATGCCCTGACCTATGACGAGGACGGAAACATCTTCATCGACGCGAAAAATGCCGATGGACTTGCCAACGGCATATATTGTTTTTTGGAAAACGAACTCGGCTGTATGTTCGTCCGCGACGACTACTCGTATATCCCCCGCCTTGAAACGATATGGCTCGACGCCGAGGACAAGATCGACAACCCCGACTTCCGCTGGCGCCGCATATATCAATATGAAGTGAGCCACGAGGCGTACGAGTCCAAGACCCCGTCAGAGAGTATTTGGAGCCGCCGCATAAAGAGTAACGGCACGGGCTACCGCTATGACGGCCTCGGCAACGACGGCAACCGCTATTGGGGCAAGTGGTGTCACAGCGTGTTCAGTTATGTTCCGCCCGAACAATACTTTGACGAACACCCCGAATATTACGCCGAGATCGGCGGCGTGCGCATGCATACCGCGGACGACGGTCTGCCCACCCAATTGTGCCTGACAAACGATGAGCTTTATCCGATAATCCGCAACAACATGGAGAAGATGATGGACGATTATCCCGACGCGATCTATTGGGACTTCAGCATCAACGACTCGTGGCATATGTGCGAGTGCGCCGACTGCACCGCCGCCTACGAAAAGTACGGCTCGCAGATGGGCGCGATGCTCGAAATCGTAAACCGCCTCGCGGACGAATCTTCCGACAAGATTATAAGTACGCTCGCATACTTCTACAACAACGTCGTCCCCGATGGGATGACCTGCCGCGAAAACGTCAATATCGTAATCGCGCCGATCCAGACTTCTCAGCTCTACTCCGCCTCCGACGACGGCAACGCCAAATCCGCCGAGGCAAAGCGCATGATCGAAAGCTGGAGCGCGATATGCGACAATCTCGTTGTGTGGGATTATACCGTCAACTTCCACAATCTGTTGCTGCCCTATCCCAACTTTTCGGTGCAGCAGTCCAACCTCGAATTTTACAAACAGAATAACGTCACCGGCGTATTCCACCAAGGCAGCCGCGAACAGGGCGATGAACTCGCCTGTCTGCGCAGCTATGTGCTTGCAAGACAGCTTTGGGACATCGACGCCGACATCGAGGCGATCATCGACAAATACCTCGTCGTCACTTACGGCGACGCCGCGCCCTACCTTGCCGAGTATATCGACATCATGCACGAGAGCGTCTCGCACGCCGACAACCTCGACCTGTACGACAGTCCCGAGTGGCACTACTTCGACTACCTGTCCCCGTCCAACCTCGCCAAGTACGACGAGCTGACGCTCGCCGCGCTCGACGCGGTCAAAGACGACCCGCAAAAGACACAATTCGTCAAGGAGATCCGCGTCAACGTGCTTTACGCGCGTATGACCGCGGGCGGTTTTGACGTCGTAGACAAAGAAAATGCGTTTGAGGAGTTCAAGCCCCTTGTCAAAGAGCTGGGGATCGAACGCCATCACGAGATCGCTCCGCCGTATATCGACGAATATATAAACAGCGTCTATCCCGAATACCTCGCAAAACAAAAGGTCTGTCTGTCCTTGATCGTCGTATCGGCGGCGATAGGTGCGGCGGGGATCGTCGCCGCGGCGATATTGATCCCTCGAGCGGTGAAAAAGAAGCGCAAAAGCCGTGAAAAATAACGCATACGGGACGGCGAGCATGCCGTCCCATTTTTAATGCGAAGAGACACCGAGACTTTTCGTTTCTTTCGATATTGCGGATATGTTTTTGCTTTTCGTCTCAAAGCCTGCTGTCGACGCCGATACGCTCTGCGCGCTTGTCCTGCCATAAAAAAGCCGACGAAGATCGCCGGCATTGGAGCGAGTGATGGGAATCGAACCCACGACGCAAGCTTGGGAAGCTCGAGTTTTGCCATTAAACTACACTCGCATTTGCCGCGCCTTTGCGCGGGCTTGTATCATATTATAGCACCGAATCGCCGTCGGGGCAAGCGTTTAGCCCCTTCCTCCTCCGGTATTCGTATATTGAAATCCGTTCTTTTGCAGCGCGCGCACATTCATCAACACGTTGTCGATATATTCGTCGTTGTTTTTTGTGCGCATAAGCATGTTTAACAATTGCTCGGTCGCCTCGGCGCTGTCGCCCGAAAGCATACGACGCATCGCAAACGCTCCCTGCAATTCCTTGGGAGTCAAAAGCAAATCCTCGCGCCTCGTGCTGGAACGGTTGAGATCTATCGCCGGGAATATCCTGCGTTCGGACAGCTTGCGGTCAAGATGGATCTCCATGTTGCCGGTACCTTTGAACTCCTCGTAAATTACATCGTCCATGCGGCTGCCCGTATCGATCAGCGCGGTCGCAATGATTGTCAGCGAACCGCCGTTCTCTATATTGCGGGCGCTTCCGAAAAAGCGCTTGGGGCTGTGTAGCGCGCCCGGATCGATACCGCCCGAAAGCGTGCGCCCGGTAGGCGGGATCGTAATATTGTAAGCCCTTGCGAGACGCGTCAACGAATCCATTATGATCACTACGTCCTTGCCCGTCTCCACATTGCGCTTGGCGCGCTCGATCAGCAGCTCCGCCGCCTTGCAATGATGTTCGGGCGTCTCGTCAAAAGTCGAGAAGATGACCTCTCCCTTTATGCTGCGCTGCATATCGGTGACCTCTTCGGGACGCTCGTCGACGAGCAGCACGAACAGCATAATATCGGGATAGTTGGTCGCTATGCTGTGCGCGATCTTTTTGAGCAGCGTAGTCTTGCCCGCCTTCGGCGGCGACACTATCATCGCGCGCTGCCCTTTGCCTATCGGCGCAACGAGATCGATGCACCTGATCGCAAAATCGCTCTTGCCCTCTCCGAGTTCGAGCTTTATGCGCTCATCCGGATAAATGGGCACAAGATTGTCAAATACGGGACGGCGTTTGAGGTCTTTGGGCTGCGCGTCGTTGACCGAAGTCAGCGCGACAAGTGCGGGCGGCTTGTTTTCAACATTCTTGCGGGCAAGCCCTATAACCTTGTCGCCCGGTCGCAAACCGACGGAACGTATGAACCTCATGGATACATAGCAGTCCTTGTTGCCGTATTCACAGTTGTCCGCCCTCAAAAAACCGTAGCCGTCGGTGTTGACGTCCAGCACGCCCCACTTGGGTTCAAGCCCTTCGAGCGACGGCTGTTCCGAAAGAGGATTGCCGTGATCGTCAAAAAAGACTGCGTGTTCTATTATCTGTTTTACCAATTCGGGCGAATCGACGATCTTTGCGGGCTGAGCGACCCGGAACGGCTTTGCCTTGCGCGTCTTGCTGCCTACGGGTCTGCCGCGCTTGGGCGCGGGAGGCACTTCTTTGCCTTCGGCGATGTCGAGATACGCCTTGATCAGCTCCTCCTTGCGCTTTGCATAGCAAGATTGAACGCCGATCGAACGCGCGGCGTCACGCAGCGACATTATGTCGAGTTGCTTGAGTTCTTCTTCGTTGTAGTATTGGATATCGTTGTCCATCAAAATCTCCTGTCGGTTCGGCAACCGCCTATAAAGCCGCAAACTTCCGTCGTCCCCGACGCTATATTATATCCGTATTTTGGCACGTCCTTTCATCGATCGAGGACGGAAAATCGGAAATTTGCGCAAATATTATCAAAAATCTTTGTCTGAAAACACGATGACCTTCGTGCTGTCTCCGTCAAAATACTCACGGTCGACTTCTATCGTGTCGCCGTCTACATATACGATCTGCTCGTCCTCGAAGAGATCGAGAAAGTCGTCAAGTTTGCCGATGTCGACTTCACACGACGGCGTCCTGAAATGCATCGGAATCACCAAGTCCGGCATCAAAAAGTCGACATACTCCTTAGCCTGCGCAGCGTCGATCGTATAGTTGCCTCCAACGGGGATCATCAGCACGTTGACCGTGCCTATCAAGTCGCCCGTCTCGGCGCCGCACTCCACGCCGATATCGCCGAGGTGGCACAGATCCACCCCATCCATGCGGTACTTGAAGATGAGATTGTGTCCTCGCTTTGCACCCTCCTCCGCGTCGTGCCAAGTGTGCATGGATGTGATGCCCACGCCCTTGATGTCCCAATATCCGACGGTATCGAAGATTTGGGGCTCGCCCTCGACGCGGCTGACATCGTCGTGATCGCGGTGGTGATGGCTCAATGTCACCGCGTCTGCAGCGACCTTGCTCATTCGATAGCCGACAAGGCTTTCGTTGTACGGATCTACGACCACGGACGTCCCCGTAGACTCTTCGAGTCGGAACGCCGAATGTCCCAGCCATGTGATCTTCATAATCTTTCCTCTTTTATTTTATTCCTCGATGTCGAGCGAAAGTTGCTCGGGCTTGGTTGAGTTGAATTTCTCAATGAGTTCGTGGATCTTGTCATGCGGATCGAGCAGTTCGCTCAGCGACTTGTTCTGATCGCAAGCCGAGATGATATACGCGACAAACTTGGACATATCCGCCTGTATGAACCACTTCTTTTCAAGCAGCTCCTTGGGGCAATAGGTCAAGTTGGTGCTGAGTACCGCGGTGAACAGTCCTTGGTTGTAAGCGTCCTCGAACTTCTGCACGCCCTCGGTGAACAGCGCGTATGTCGCCGACAGGAAGATCTTGCCGCAGCCGCGCTCCTTGAGTTCCATGCACAGTTTGAGCATGGAATCGCCCGTCGCAATGATGTCGTCGGCAACGAAGATGTCCTTGCCTCGAACGTCGTTGCCGATATACTCGTGCGCAACGATCGGGTTGCGCCCGTTGACGACGTTGGCGTAATCGCGGCGCTTGTAAAACATACCCAAATCCGTGCCCAAAACGGACGCATAATAGATGTTGCGGCTCATCGCGCCCTCGTCCGGGCTGACGATCATGAACCGCTCCTTGGTCATGTCGAGATCGGGATAGCTGCGCAACATCGCCTTGAGGATCTGATATGTCGGCAGGAAGTTGTCAAATCCCATCAACGGCACGGCGTTCTGCACTCTCGGATCGTGCGCGTCGAATGTGATAATCTCGGATACGCCCATCGAGACGAGTTCCTGCAACATCTGCGCGCAATCCAACGATTCACGCGCGTTGCGCCGGTGCTGCCTTCCGCCGTACAGACTGGGCATCACCACCGTGATAGACTTCGCCTTGCCGCCCGCCGCCGCAATTATGCGCTTGAGGTCGCAATAGTGATCGTCCGGGGACATGTGATTCTTGAATCCGAACATGTCGTATGTGATCGAATAGTTGCCCATGTCGCAGAGAATGTAAAGATCCTTGCCGCGCACGGTCTCCATCACCAAGCCTTTGCCGTCGCCCGTAGTGAACCTCGGACATACGTTCTTGACCAGGAAAGTGTCGCGGTGCGTCTTTTTGCCCTGCGCCTTCGCCTCTTGATTGTACCAGTTGACAAGATAATAATCTATCTTGTCGCCGAGTTCCTTAGCGCCCGCCAATGCGATGATCGCCATGTTGGACGTGTCTTTGTCAAAATTAAAAATGGATTCAAAAAAAGGTCTCATCAGTGCCTCCGACCAAAATTGTCATCAAGTGAAATAGCGAGATAAACCAAACGTGAGCAGCCTCGCCGCCCGCGATCCGAAAAACGTATGTCAACGTCCGGTTCCGAATTCATAAAACCTCGCAAAGTATCCGCAAAAGGCGCTCGCACCCTTGCGTAACTATATAATAACATTTTCAAATGACTTTTTCAACAAAATCGCAGGGCAAATTTGTTTCAGCCTCCCGCATCGTCATCGACCGCAACCGACTCCCCGTACAGCTTTGCGGTTTCGGGTTTTCTCTTCATTCACGCTCGAAACGCGCCGCGATCTGCCTGCAATTATTTTTGCAAATTACAACAAAACATTTGACACGGCTGTGCTTTTTTTCTATAATGATTAGGCAATCGCAGCGGACCCTAACAAAAAATCGTCGCTCTCAAAAGGTTGCCGAACCTCATCAAATCGGCACAAAACCTAATATGCTGCTATGGCTCAGTAGGGTCGACGCGTTAAACAAACTTGCCGGTGGCAAGTTTGTAGCCAAAGACGGCGCAGAGCTATGCTCTAGCCCGGAAGAGCACTTCCTTGGTAAGGAAAAACAGGCAGCGCTGACAGGGGCGCCGAACCCCTCCGAAATCGGCACAAAACTTAATATGCTGCTATGGCTCAGCAGGTAGAGCACTTCCTTGGTAAGGAAGAGGTCACCGGTTCAAATCCGGTTAGCAGCTCCATTTACGGACATCCCCGAATAGGCT
>CALWKU010000012.1 GCA_944381345.1 uncultured Christensenellaceae bacterium | reverse complement strand
GCTCTGCACGCCGAGGCTGACGCGCGTCACGCCGCTCCGCTCGTATTCGTCCGCCTTGCTCTCGTCGAAACTCTCGGGATTCGCCTCTGCGGTGAACTCGCTCACCTCGCAGTCAAAACATGAAAATACCGCGCCCGCGAGCCTTGCAAACTCGCCGCGCGGCAGACACGACGGCGTACCGCCGCCCACATATACGGTGTCGATCTTGCCCTCGAATTTTGAGGACATGTATCGAATTTCTTCTGTCAAGGCGCTGACATAGGCGCGCTTGACGTCGTCGCCCGACGGGCGCGAACAAAAGTCGCAATACGCGCATTTGGACGCGCAAAACGGGATGTGAAGATACAGCCCCGTTCTCATTTGTCGAATTTGAGTATGGTCATGAACGCCTCGCTCGGCACCTCTACGCTGCCCACCTGGCGCATACGCTTTTTGCCCTCTTTTTGCTTTTCGAGCAGTTTCTTTTTGCGCGTGATGTCGCCGCCGTAGCACTTGGCGAGGACGTCTTTTCTCATCGCCTTGACCGTCTCGCGCGCAATCACCTTGCCGCCTATCGCCGCCTGTATCGGGATCTCGAACAGTTGGCGCGGGATTACCTCTTTGAGCTTTTCGGCGATGCCTCTGCCGCGCGCGTACGCCTTGTCGCGGTGGACGATGAGGCTGAGCGCGTCGCATATCTCGCCGTTGAGCAGGATATCCAGCTTTACGAGATCGCTCTCCTTGTAGCCGGCGATCTCGTAGTCAAGGCTCGCGTAACCGCGCGTGCGCGATTTGAGAGAGTCGAAAAAGTCGTATATTATCTCGTTGAGCGGCATCTCGTAGTCTATCCTGACGCGGGTCTGTTCGAGGTAAGTCATGTTGACGAAAACGCCGCGCTTGTCCTGACACAGCTCCATGATGGAGCCGACGTACTCGGGCGGCGTATAGAGGAAGGCGTTGACGACCGGCTCCTCCATGTGGTCGATCTCTCCCGCGGGAGGAAGATCGGACGGATTGGAGACGGTCGTCACTTCGCCGTTAGTCCTGACGACGCGGTAGGACACGCCGGGCGCGGTGGTGATGAGGTCGAGGTCGAACTCGCGCTCAAGTCTCTCCTGAATGATCTCCATATGCAAAAGTCCGAGAAAACCGCAGCGGAAACCAAATCCGAGCGCTTTGGACACATCGGGTTCATAGACGAGGGACGCGTCGTTGAGTTTTAGCTTTTCGAGCGCGTCTTTGAGGTCGTTGTACCGCGCTCCGTCCGTGGGATAGATACCGCAAAAGACCATCGGAGACACCTCTTTGAAACCATCGAGCGGCTTATCCGTTCCGCCGACGGCAAAGGTGATCGTATCGCCGACCTTGGTGTCCGCGACGTTCTTTATACTCGCGCAAAGATAGCCGACGTCGCCCGCGCAAAGGCTGTCGCAAGGCGTGGAGCGCGGCGTGAACACGCCCACCTCGGTGACGTCGAACTCGCGCCCCGTCGAAAACATCTTTATGCGGTCGCCGACTTTGACCGAGCCGTCAAATACGCGGATGAACGAGATCGCGCCCTTGTAGCTGTCGTAATAGCTGTCAAAGACGAGCGCTTTGAGCGGCTTGTCCGCGTCGCCGTGCGGCGGGGGAAGCAATTCTATGACCTGTTTCAGCACCTCGTCGATGCCTATGCCCTCCTTTGCCGAGACGAGCGGAGCCTGCGACGCGTCCAGCCCGATCACGTCCTCTATCTCTTTCCTCACCTCTTCCGGGCGCGCGGACGGCAGATCTATCTTGTTGATGACGGGGATGATCTCGAGGTCGTTGTCGAGCGCGAGATAGACGTTGGTAAGCGTCTGCGCCTCTATGCCCTGCGACGCGTCGACGATGAGGATAGCCCCCTCGCACGCCTTGAGCGAACGCGACACTTCATACGTGAAATCCACGTGCCCCGGCGTGTCGATGAGGTTGAGTTCGTATTGCTCGCCGCCGTAGGTATAGTTCATCCTGACCGGAGTCAGCTTGATCGTAATGCCGCGCTCCCGCTCAAGTTCCATACTGTCGAGCAATTGCTCTTTGGCGTCGCGCTTGGCGACGGTGCCCGTCACGTCCATCAGCTTGTCTGCAAGAGTACTCTTGCCGTGGTCGATGTGGGCTACTATACAAAAATTGCGGATCTTTGTCTGGTCCTTGGACATTGTCACTCCTTTGTTGCGTTTATAGACACGGGCGCGTCAATCATACATCCCGGCAAGCGCTTTGAACGCGGCTCTGCTGTCCTCGATCTTGGCGGGCGAGACGCAGTAGGCGGCGCGCGCGTATCCCTTGACGCCGAAGCTCGTCGACGGCACGATCAATATGCCGAGCGACTTGGCGCGCTCGCAAAACTTCGCCTCGTCTCCGTCGGGCGCCTTTACGAACAGATAAAACGCGCCCTGCGGCTTGACGTATTCAAGCCCCGCTTCGTCCAGCACGCTCTCGAACAGTGCGCGGTTGCGGTCGTAAAACCGCACGTCCGGCTTGACGTCGACGCACCTTGCGACCACTCTTTGCATGAGCGACGGCGCGTTGACAAAGCCGAGTATGCGCGTAGCGACGCTGCAAGCCGAACAGAGTTCTTCATAGCCGTCCGCGTCGGGACGTATCGCCATATAGCCTATCCTCTCTCCCGCCAAAGACAGCGATTTACTGTAAGAATAGCAGGTCAGCGTATTTCGGTGGAACGCCGCTACATACGGTTGGACCGCTCCGCCGTAGACTAGTTCGCGGTACGGCTCGTCCGAGATCAGATAGACGGGGTGACCCGCCTTCTCGGCAGCGCGGTCGAGCGTTTTAGCCAGCGCTTTCAGCACATCCTCTCCGTAGACTGCACCCGTCGGGTTGTTTGGCGTGTTAATTATAACCGCCTTGGTGCGTTCGTTCACCGCAGCCTCGATCGCCTCGCAGTCCGGCATGAAGTCGGGCAGCGCCGGAACTTCTGCGAGTCTGCCTCCGAAGTTGGCGGCATAGCAGCGGTATTCTCCGAAATAAGGCGACACGACGACCACCTCGTCGCCGTCGTCGAGCAGCGATTTGAGGGCAACGTTCAGCCCGCCGGCTGCGCCCACCGTCATAACTATACCGTCCGGCGAATACTTTGTCCCGAAACGCGCGTTGAGCCAATCCGCTATCTTCTCCCTGACGTCGACATATCCGGCGTTGCTCATATATCCATGCAAGAAGACGGGGTCGTCCGACAGCAGCTCGTCTCTCGCCGCGTCGGCGACTTCGGACGGGGGCGCTATGTTGGGGTTGCCCAGAGAAAAGTCGAACACCTTGTCCTCGCCCCGCAACGCGGCGAGTCTCCTGCCCTCCTCGAACATCGCCCTGATCGCGGACGAAGAATCGACCATGATTTTCATTTTCTTTGAGATCATAAGCACCTCCGCGCGATTGCGCCAAGCAATATTATAATATCTTAACGCGCCTGCGCGCAAGCGTTTTCCGCATACGATATAAATTCGCGCGACGGCTCGCTATTTGTTGACCTTTTCCGCCGACAATAGTACAATATAGCGGAGGTGAAATGATGGACGAAAAGATATCGCGCCTGTGCGCAAAGGCAAAATTGCGCGGCTTCATCCCGCACGTCGCCGAAAAGGCGCAAGTCAACGCTCTGATCGGAAGCCTGATCGGCGACGAGCCTAAAGTCGTCGGATCGGGCGGCAGCGTGACTTTGCACGACCTCGGCACGCTGTTCGAGCTATCGGCAAAGGGACACAAGGTTTACTCTTACGACACCGTCTCCGACGAAGAGCGCCCCACGCTGTACCAACGCGCGGCAAAGGCGGACTGGTTTATCTCCTCCGCCAACGCCGTCACAACGAGCGGCGACATCGTCAACATCGACGGCACCGCCAACCGCGTCGCGCCGCTGATATTCGGCGTACCCGACGTCATCTATGTGATCGGCGTCAACAAGATAGCGGACACCTTGGACGAGGCGATCGAGCGCGTCCGCAATCACGCCTGCCCTCTAAACGCACGCAAGCTGAACAAGAACACCCCGTGTGCGATCACCGGCAAGTCCAGCATGCGCAACTCCGCCGACTGCATCTGCAACGTCACGACGATCGTACATCACCCCACGCGTCTGCAAGATCAGGTCCACCTGATCATCGTCCCCGAAGATCTCGGGTATTGAGGAATATATGAAGATATCCAAAGACAGTCTTTTGACCACGCGGCGCATAGCGCACCGTGGTCTGCACGACAACAAGACCATCCCCGAAAACTCGCTCGCCGCGTTCCGAAACGCGGTAGATCACGGCTACGGCATTGAGCTGGACGTCTACCTGACCGACGACGGCACGCTGATCGTCCACCACGACCCGTCGCTCAAACGCACTTGCGGCGTCAGGATGCACCCCGAAAAGATAGACTCATCCCGTCTTGAAAAATATCGTCTTATGAACACGGACGAAACAATTCCGCGATTCAAGGACGTACTCGGTCTCGTCGGCGGCAAGATAGGTCTCGTCATCGAGATCAAGACGACGCGCAAAGTAGACGCCGTCTGCGAAGCCGTCCGCGATATACTCAAAGACTACGACGGCGAGTATTGGATCGAGTCCTTCGACCCCCGCATCGTTCGTTGGTGGCACGAGCATTGTCCCGACGTCGTCTTGGGTCAGCTTTACGACATCTACGCCCTCCAACGCCTCTATGCGCGCAAGCTGGGCACGCACAAATACATCGACTTCATCGCCTCGCAGTGCGGCATAGTCACCAAGCCCTTCTTCGGCAAGGTCCGCGCCGCGCGTCCCGAGGTCGTCACCGTCGTCTGGACGGTGCGCACCCCCGACCAACTCGCCCACGCGGTCAGAGAGGCGGACAACTTCATCTTTGAGTCAAACCTCAAAAACAGCGGCTACATACCCCTGCCCGACCCGATAGTCAAATGAGACCGCGCCCGTTGAGGGCGGCTGTCATTTTTCGGCAAGGAGGCGCGCCGCGCGGTCATGAATATTGTACCTCGTCTTGCGCACACTAAGCGCCGAGGAGGTGCAGCATGAAATTATCTACATTCGTAGGATTCGGCATGGGCGCGTTGACCGCCGCAATCGCAACAAAAAAATTGGACGAAGCAAACGGAGCGAAGAAGAGATCGCTCAAAAAGAAGATACTTAAAATTTTGGATTGACATTTACGGCGGCAAAAATGCCGCCGTAAATGTTTTAGCTTTATCGCTCTTGCAACTTACTTCCTGAACGGTTTTCGGTTACGGCTCATACAAAAGCCCGCCGTTGCGGTCGCAACGGCGGGCGTATCCGTTTTATGTCATACGTATTTCAGTTCTCCGTCGCCGTCCGCCTTCTTTCTGCCGGTACGCTCGTAGTAATTCTCTATCGCCGCCTTGATCGCCTCCTCGGCGAGAACGCTGCAGTGTATCTTTTGCGGAGGCAGCCCTTCGAGGTACTCGACGACCTTGGCGTTGGTCAGTTTGAGCGCTTCCTCTACCGTCATGCCGATGACCATACCTGTCGCTACCGAGCTGGTAGCGATCGCCGCGGCGCAGCCGAACGTGCGGAATTTCGCGTCCGTTATCACGTCGTCTTTGATCTTGAGCGAGATCTCCATGATGTCGCCGCAAGTCGCGTTGCCGACCTTGCCGACTCCGTCGTTGTCCTCGATAAAGCCCATATGCTGCGGATTGGCAAAGACCTCCATCACCTTTTGGTTATACATATTTCTCTTCTCCTTTTACGTTTTTGAACAGCGGCGACAGCTCGCGCAAAAACTCGACCGTCTTGCATAGCTGATCCACCGTATAGTCGGTTTCTTCTTTGGTGTTGCTCTTGCCGAAACTGAAGCGTATCGAGCCGTGCGCAAGTTCGATAGGAACGCCTATCGACAGCAGCACATAACTCGGTTCGAGCGAGCCGCTCGAACACGCCGAACCGCTCGACACCGCTATCCCGGCGAGGTCGAGGCGCATAAGTATAGACTCGCCCTCAATATATTCAAAGCTGAAATTGGCGTTGCCCGGCAGTCGCTTTGAGAAGTCGCCCGCGCCGTTGAAGCGGATGTGCGGGATGCGCGCCGCGACTTGTTTGACAAAGTAGTCGCGCAATCCGCGGATATGCGCGTTGTTGCGCTCCATGCCCGCGACCGCAAGTTCGATCGCCTTGCCAAGCCCCACTATGCCGGGGGTGTTGAGCGTGGAAGCGCGCATATTGCGCTCCTGTTCACCGCCGTCCATAAAGCGCTCGATCTTGACGCCGTTGCGCTTGTACAGCACGCCTGCGCCCTTTGGACCGTAGAACTTGTGCGCGCTCATGGACAGCATATCTATGTTGTCGCGGACGACGTCGATGTCTACGTTGCCCACCGCCTGGACGGCGTCGGTGTGGAAAAGCACCTTGTGCGCCTTTGCGACCGCGCCTATCTCGCGGATAGGCTCTATCGTGCCTATCTCGTTGTTGGCGGTCATCACGCTGATCAGGATCGTATCCGGACGAATCGCCGCCTCGACCGCCTCGGGCGTAACGAAGCCCTCGCCGTCCACGTCGAGATAGGTCACCTCGAACCCCTCTCGCTCAAGCGCCTCGCAGGTCTTGATCACCGCGGGATGCTCGACCCTTGTCGTAATGATGTGTCTGCCTTTTTTTGCAAAAGCGTGCGCCGCGCCCTTGATCGCCCAGTTGTCGCTCTCGGTGCCGCCCGAAGTGAAATAGACCTCGCTCGGCTTGCAGCCTATCGCTGCGGCAACCTGCTCGCGCGCACGATCTATCGCCGCCAAAGCCTCTCTCCCGAAAAAGTGTTGCGACGAGCCGTTGCCGTACGTCTCGAAGAAATACGGCTTCATCGCCTCGAACACCTCGGGGTCGGTGTAAGTCGTCGCCGAATTGTCCAAATATATCCTCATTGTTCCTCCGTCAATTGAGCGAGCGTCATGCCGTCCAGGCACTCGTTGATCGCCCTGTAAAGTTTTTCCCATACGCCGCGCGTCGAACAGCCCGCCGCGTTGCAGCAGCCTCCGTCGATGCAGTCGACGATCTTCAGCCCGTTCTCCAAACAGCGCAGCACTCTGCCCACGGTGATCTCGTCGGGCGGCGCGGTCAAGTAGTAGCCGCCGCTCGCTCCCCTCGCCGCCTTGACAAGCCCGTCTTTGCGCAGCGCGGTGAGCAGCTGTTCCAAATACTTTTCGCTCAGACCGGTCGACGCCGCTATCTGCGGCAGGGACAGCGCGCCCTCGCCGTAATGCACCGCGAGTTCGCACATCGCCTTGAGTCCGTATCTCCCTTTCGATGACAGTTTCATATCAATCCCTATCAATTTACTATGGTATATCTTACTCTCATTTGTATGCGTTGTCAAACGATTGAAAGGTGCATTTGCGCAATTTGAAAAAATATGTCGCACGCGCGAATACTACGACATCCCCTACTATGGGCTCTACGTCGACAAGGCGGTCAACGTCATTGCGACAAACCTCAACGTCACGCCTAGAAGCTGCAACACAAGAGCGACGGCGAACATCCCCGTTCAAGGATAGATATAATAATTCAACTCTGCTGCCGCCACGCGGCGAAAACCGAAAATAGCGAGTACGAGAAACGGACGTGATTGCGATTTGCAATCACGTCCGTTGCGATTCGAAGCGTTATTTTCGGGTTGCCCCTAAAAGCGGAGCGCGCCCTTATACGCGCGATTAGTACCCCTGCCCCAATGAACGTATGGTTGACCGCGGAGAAGGGTGTAGATTTGCGCCGTAAAGGTTGCGAGTGGGGTGACCCAGTGTACTTGAAGGTACACGGTCGCCCCCGAGTCGTTCTTTCAGGCGCAAAGGTGCGCCCTTATACGCGGTCAACCCAAAGCGACGTCGAGAGTCATCATGATGATGAACCCCGCAATAACCCCCCACGTACCCAAATGCGGATAGTCGGCAAGTTTGGAATCGGGGATCAGGTCGTCGGCGACGACGAAGATCATCGCGCCGGCGGCGAACGCCAACAGCCATGGCTGCACGGCGGTCAGCGAGGACGCGAGGAAGTAGCCGA
>CALWKU010000011.1 GCA_944381345.1 uncultured Christensenellaceae bacterium | reverse complement strand
GTCGTACTCCGCCTTGTGTCTGTCGCCGGTCAGGCAGAGGGGCAGCTCTTTGAGTTCGCTCCACGTTTCGCCCTCGTCCGTCGACACCGAGATCAGCGAATTTGTAGTGCGCGAGTTGCCTCTTCCGATCAAAATCAGCGTGTTGTCGTTGGGAGCGGGCGCGCGGAAGATCTCAATCTCGCAAAGGTTTGCCGCCTGCTCGGTTTCGCGCTGTGAGTGCAAGAACTTCTTCGGCTCGCTCCAATGGGCGTTGCCGTCTTTGTCAAAGGTCAAATAGGAGACATAGTTGAAAAAGTCATAATCGTGGAAAGTTCCCATCCACTTGTCGATCGGGTCTCCGTTTTCGTCGCGCAATTGAGTCAAAGACGACATCGCGACGATGACGTCGTAGGGTAGCGCCTTGCCGTTTTCGTCAAAGTTGGGCAGGCACTCTTCGGGGTCGTCATAGGTGGGTTCGCCCTTGTCGGGTTGATTGTTTGCCCACTTGATGCCGTAGGCGTTTTCGAATTTAGACCAAGTCTCGCCGCCGTTTGTGGACAGCGAGTAGTTGAAACCGTCGGCGTAATATTCGTCGTCCGCCGCCCACGACGGGCAGCCGGACACGAGCAGCAGTCTGTTGCCGCCGAGGTTGTAGAGCGTCGGCGTTTCCTGCGATTTTTCAAAGCTTTTGTGCAGGTCGGAGATGCGTTCGCTCCAAGTGTCGCCGAAGTCGGAGCTCTCCTTCATGATGATCGCGCCCTTACCGTGTCCGGCGGGGTAGGCGACAATCAGCTTGCCGTCGTCGTTGACGACAAAGTCGGGATGACCGAGATAGGAATCCGTCTTGTCGATGACGGACGTGTATTTTTCGTCGAGCTTGACGACGCGTATGTCGCCGACATAGTCGAGCGCGTCCTTGCGCGTCGCCAGCCATACCGTCAACAGCGTCAGTCCGACGATGACGAGCAATATCGCGGCGCTTACGGCGATGACGACCGCCTTTTTGCGTGAAGGGGATACGGAAGTGTTAGTTTGAGTTTTCATAATTCGATTATAACATGCGCGCACGCGTTTGACAAATAAGAAATATGCGCGCAAACTATATGCGCGTGCGGAGGCAGTTATACTTGACTATTGAGCGCAATGGGGATAAAATAATACTATACTCGTTTGGGAGGACGTTATGAAAAGCGACATCCAAATCGCGCACGAAGCCGTGTTGAGACCCATTGTCGAGATCGCCGCAAAACTCGGGATTGACGATTGCGAGCAGTACGGCAAGTACAAGGCGAAGATCGAGCCTGCCCGCTCGAATAAGGGCGGCAAACTCATCCTCGTCACCGCGATCAATCCGACCGCGCTCGGCGAGGGCAAGACGACCACGTCGATAGGACTTGCCGACGGCATGGCTAAGCTCGGCAAAAAAGTTTGCCTTGCGCTGCGCGAGCCGTCGCTGGGACCGGTTTTCGGTATCAAAGGCGGCGCGACGGGAGGCGGGCATGCCCAGATCGTCCCCATGGAGGATATCAATCTGCACTTCACCGGCGATCTGCACGCGATCACCTGCGCAAACAACCTGATCGCCGCCATATTGGACAATCATATACAACACGGCAATCCGCTTGACATAGATCCAACCAAAGTCGTTTGGAAGAGATGTCTTGACATGAACGACCGCGCGCTGCGCAACATCGTCTGCGGACTGGGCGGCAGCTCGGACGGCGTGCCTCGGCAAGAGGGATTCAACATCACCGCCGCGTCCGAGATCATGGCGATATTGTGTCTTGCCGCCGACCTCAAAGACCTTAAAAAGCGTATAGGCGACATCGTCGTGGCATATGACAGACACGACGCGCCCGTAACTTGCGCGCAGTTGGGATGCGTCGACGCGGCGGCGATCGTACTCAAAGACGCGCTCAAGCCGAACCTCGTACAGACGCTCGAAGGGACGCCCGCGCTCGTACACGGCGGACCTTTTGCCAACATCGCCCACGGCTGCAACAGCGTGATAGCGACGCGAACCGCATTGGCGCTCGCAGATTACGTCGTCACCGAGGCGGGGTTCGGCGCCGATCTCGGTGCGGAAAAGTTCCTCGACATCAAGTGTCGCGTCGCGGGCGTGAGACCTCAGGCGGTCGTACTCGTTGCGACGGCGCGCGCGCTCAAATACAACGGCGGAGCATCCAAGGCTGACGCGTCCAAACCGGACGAAAAGACGCTCGAAAAGGGGCTGTGCAACCTCGTCGGGCATATCGACAATCTGCGCAACGTCTACCATGCCAACGTCGTCGTTGCGATCAACAAGTTTGTCACCGACACCGACGGCGAGATTGCCGTGATAGAGCAGGCTTGCCGGAGCGCGGGCGCGGACTTTGCGCTTTGCGAGTGCTGGGAAAAGGGCGGAGACGGCGCGATAGAGCTGGCGAAGCAGGTCGCAGCCGCATGCGACAAGGGCGGCGAGATCGCTTTCGCCTATGATATGGACGACGACATCAAGACCAAGATTTACAAAGTCGCGACCAAGGTGTACGGCGCCGCCGGCGTAGAATATACGGCAAAAGCGGAGAAGAGCATCGCTCGTCTCGAGAAGTCGGGCAAGGGCAAATTGCCTATATGTATCGCGAAAACGCAATATTCTTTCTCGGATGACGCGACAAAACTCGGCCGTCCGACGGGCTTTACGCTGCACGTCAAGGACGTCGAGCCTCGCGGAGGCGCCGGCTTTGCGGTTGCCGTTTGCGGCAACATCATGCTGATGCCCGGGCTCGGCAAACGCCCCAACGCGCTCGACATGACGATCGACGACGATACTCAAGAGATAAAAGGATTGTTTTGACGGAGGACGGAATGGAGCAAAGCGCTACCAATTTCATTGAAGAGATCATCGAAAAGGACATCGCGGCTGGCTGTGACAAGATCATCACGCGTTTTCCGCCAGAGCCGAACGGCTATTTGCACATAGGGCACGCCAAGAGCCTTTGCATAAACTTCGGGATGAAGAGCAAATACGGCGGCGAGTGCAACCTGCGCTATGACGACACCAATCCCTGCAAAGAGGATCAGGAGTATGTCGATTCGATCAAGCGCGACATCGCATGGCTGGGCTTCGAGTGGGATCGTGAACTGTATGCGTCCGACTACTTCGACAGGATGTACGAGTGCGCGGTCGGGCTGATTGTGAAGGGACTTGCGTATGTTTGCGACTATTCGGCAGACGAGATACGCGCGACTCGCGGCACGCTTACGACCCCGGGGCAGAACAGCCCGTGGCGCGAGCGCACCGTGTCCGAAAACCTGCGGCTTTTCGACGAGATGAAGAGAGGACTTTACGCGGACGGCGAAAAGGTGCTGCGCGCCAAGATAGACATGGCGAGTCCCAATATGAATATGCGCGATCCCGTCATCTACCGCATATTGCACGAGAGGCATCACCGTACGGGCGACAAGTGGGTGATCTATCCCATGTACGATTTTGCGCACCCGCTCGAGGACGCGTTCGAGGGCGTTACCCACTCGATATGCACGCTGGAATTTGAGGATCACAGACCGCTTTACGATTGGGTAAAGGTCAATTGCGGTTTCGGCGATCTCCCCAAGCAGATAGAGTTTGCGCGGCTCAACGTAACGCGCACGATCATGTCCAAGCGGTTTCTCAAAAAGCTGGTCGACGAGGGCAAGGTGTCGGGCTGGTCCGATCCGCGCATGCCGACGCTCAGCGGGATGAGAGAGAGGGGCTATCCGCCCGAGGCGATACGCAATTTCTGCGCCGCTGTCGGCGTGACCAAAGCCAACAGCGAGGTCGACGTCGCGTATCTTGAACACTTCGTCCGCGACCACCTCAACAACACCGCAGATCGAGTGATGGTCGTAAAAGACCCCGTCGAGATGGTCATTGAGGACATGGAGGGCGGTGAGCTTTGCCGCGTCGAGAACAATCCCAACGCCGAGACGGTCGCCTACCGCGACGTCATCCTGGGTAGGCGTATCTTTATTGACAGGGCGGATTTTGCGCCCGTGCCGCCGCCAAAGTATAAGAGGCTCGTGCCGGGAGGTACCGTCAGGCTCAAGGGCGCGTACATCGTCGAGTATGTTTCCCACGAGTGCGACGAGGCGGGCAATGTGACGCGTGTCGTCTGCCGTCGCATCCCCGACAGCAAGAGCGGAGGAGCAAACGCCAACATCAAAGTCAAGGGCGTGATACAATGGGTCAACGCCGACGACTGCGTTGATCTCGAGTTGCACGAATACGACTATCTGCTGCTTGACGGCGACGGAGACTTCAACGACCGCCTGACTCCGGACAGTCACAGGGTATTCGCCGGCGCGAAGGGAGAGGCGTGTCTTGAGACCGCAAGACCTTACGACCGCTTTCAATTCATGCGTATGGGTTATTTCAGCGCGGCGGGCGGTTACGGTGAGGGCAACCGCGCATTCAACATGATCACAGGGCTCAAGGACAGCTATGCCAAATAAGCTGTTCGCCCCGAAGGGGATACGCGATAAGAAAGCGGAGTCGATTGCGGACTACAACGCCGCGCACGGCACAAGGTACCGCATTTTTGCGATGCGCGACGTCACCGATCTCAAATCGTACGTCGGCTGCGACCGCGAAGGAAAAGTCGTCTATCTCAAAGAGTTTTTTTCGATTATGTTCGGCAATCACGAACTGACCGAGTACGTACTTCTTGATCCGACGCTGTTCGATGACGGCTCGATGAAGGACGCCAAAAGAGTGCGAGTGGGAGAACACGAATTGAGGTATACCTACCGTAAAGGTGCGTTTTCGCGCCGTCATTACAACGCGTGGTTCGAGTGCGACGGCGTACGGTATTATGTCTATCTCAAGACTTGCAACGACGTCAAGTTCAGCCAATTGATGACGGAATTTTTTGAGAACGAATTGTATTGATTCAACGTACCCGTGTTCGTTAAACGCGGTTTTTGAGTAAAAGGCGGAGCGCCGTATGCGCTCCGCCACATTTTTTTAATTGTTGTAAATGCATCTGCCTCGGCTGTCGATCGCCACGATCGCGGGGAAGTCTTTGACGGTGATTCGCCTGACCGCCTCCGTGCCGAGATCGGGATAGCATATCTCCTCGACGGCGGTCACGGCGCCGCTGTACAGGGCGCCTGCGCCGCCTATTGCGGCGAAGTAGACGCCCTTGTTGCGCTTGATTGCCTCTATGCAGTCGGGGCTGCGCTTGCCTTTGCCGATTTGAGCGGCAAGCCCGTGATCGAACATATAGGGCGTGTATTTGTCCATGCGTCCCGACGTGGTCGGACCGCAGCTGCCCATCACCTGCCCCTTTACCGCGGGGCATGGACCCATGAAGTAGACGGTTTCGCCGTCGTACTCGAAGTCGGGCTTGCCCGCTTCTATGCTTTGGAACAGCCGCTTATGTCCCGCATCGCGGAATACGAGCATCGTCCCCGAGAGCAGCACGCCGTCGCCGACTTTGAGCGCTGCGAGTTCGGTTTTGTCAAACGGCATCGTCAGTCTGATCTCACTCATAGCGCACGCCCTCCTTGCTCAGCACGGCGATCTTTGCTCGGCTGCAGTGGCACAATATGTTGACTGCGACGGGAAGCGACGAGATATGGGTGGGATATTTGCGGATGAACACGCCGAGCGCAGTCGTCTTGCCGCCGAAGCCCTGCGCGCCCACGCCGAGGGAGTTTATCCTCGTCATGAGTTCGCGTTCGAGTTCGTCGAGCAAGGGATCCGGATTGGACGAGCCAATCCTGCGGAAGAGCGCCTGCTTGGACATCTTTGCGCACAGTTCGAAAGTTCCGCCAAGTCCCACGCCGACGATTACGGGAGGGCAGGGATTGGACGCGGCGTCCGCGACCGTCCTGACGATCAGATCTTTTGCGGTCTCAAGCCCCTGCGCCGGATTGAGCATATAGAGCGCGGACATATTTTCGCTGCCGAAACCTTTGAGCATGACGCTCACTTTGACCTCGTCGCCGGGGACGAAGTCGGTATGGACGACGGCGGGAGCGTTGGTGCCGGTGTTGACGCGCGTTACAGGGTCGAGCACGGACTTGCGTAGGTCGGCATAGCCGTCTTTGACGGCGTCGTCGATCGCATCTTGCAGCAATTTTCCCGTCAGGGCGACGTCTTTCCCTATCTCGACAAAGACGACGCACATACCCGTGTCCTGGCAGACGGGATAGCCGTTTTGCGCGGCGAAACGCGCGTTTTCGCACATCTTCGTCAAAGCGAAACGTGCGGCGGGGACGTCCTCGGCGTCGCGGGCTTTTTCGAGCGCGGCGAGGCAGGACGGTTCCATGTTGCGGCT
This sequence comes from uncultured Christensenellaceae bacterium, assembly GCA_944381345.1. Classification (GTDB taxonomy): domain Bacteria; phylum Bacillota; class Clostridia; order Christensenellales; family UBA3700; genus Ornithoclostridium. The sequence continues at coordinate 10,994 of CALWKU010000011.1, read as the reverse complement.
GGTCTCGACGATCGCGTCGCGCACCTGCGCGGCGATCGCGGCTGTATCTATCGTGAACATATCGTCTCCTTGTGCGTATTATTTTACCATATCTCACGCTTTACTTACAACAGAAAATATGCTACAATGTTACGCGGAAAACATCGAAATGGACAAGCCGGAAATATGCACCCTGGCGAGCGGCAGCAAAGGTAACTGCATATATGTGCGTTACAAGGACACCGCGATCCTCATCGACCAGGGACTTTCGCTCAAAGAGCTGAGAGTGAGGGCGAACTACCGCGGCATAGATCTGTCGCAGACGGACGCGCTGTTTGTCACGCACGAACACTCCGACCACGTCAAAGGCGTGGGCGCGTTCGCGCGCGCATATGGTGTGCCCGTGCATCTGCCCGCCGCGTGCATGGGGCATTTTAAGACGGAGGACGGCGACGAGCGTTTCTTTTTGCCCGACGACTGTGACGCAGAGATCGCCGTCAAGGATCTGTCCGTCAAGCCTTTCCGCGTGCCGCACGACGCGCATTATACGGTCGGATACAGGATAAGCGCGGGGAGGGAGGACATCGCGGTTGCGACCGATCTAGGCTTTGTCTCGGACGGCACGCTCGCGCGTTTGAGCGGCTGCAAAGCGGTCGTGTTGGAGAGCAACCACGACGCGTTGATGCTTGAGGGCGGCAGATATCCGCGTATGCTCAAAGCCCGCATCGCGGGCAGGAACGGGCATCTCAGCAACGACGCCTGCGCCGAGACAGCGGCGGCGCTCGCGTGTGCCGGCGCCCAAAAGATAATACTCGCTCATCTGAGCGAGGAAAACAATACCCCCGAGATTGCGTTCGAGACGAGCCGCAGACTGCTCGCCAAGCGCGGAGTAAAGGAGGGCGACGACGTCTTGCTGTATGTTGCGGATCAGTTTAAGCCGTCGGGGAGAATAACGATATGACAAAGACGGAATATAACGGCAGAACTCTGCTGCGATGGGATCCGAGCGACGGTTCGGCGGTATTTTTGGGCAGCTATGTGCTTAAATTGCTGTTGCAGGTGATCGTGGTCATCGTGCTGGGCGTCACCGATGTAGATCCCGCTTTTTCGGGTACGATCGCCTATGCTTGCATCATCACCGCCTGCAACGAAACAGCCTATCTGCTGACGCCGCTCGCATACGGCAAGATCAAGGGCTACGACACCGTCCGCAATATGGGCTTTGAGGGCGGATTTTCGCTTTGGGCGACTTTGTGCGCGATTCCGTTGACGGTGGCTCTGATCTGTTTGGGGATGCCGCTCGCCGAGGGTTTTGTCAAACTCGTGCAATTGATCGGATACGACGCAAGCGCGGTGAGATCGGTCTCGCCCTCAACGCCGGGAGAGTTGGCGGCGACGATGATCTTTGTCGCGCTGCTGCCCGCCGTGGCGGAGGAATATGTGTTCCGCGGCTGCGTCGCGCGCTCGTTCGCGCGCAAGGGATATGTGTTTGCGGTGTTTATGTCGGCGTTGCTGTTTGCGATCATGCACGGCAATCCGCTTCAGCTCGTACATCAATTTCTGTTGGGCGCGGTCTGCGCGCTGCTGTTTTTCTCTACGCGCAGTTTGTGGCCGCCGATCATTTTGCATTTTCTGAACAACGCGATCGCGCTTGTTTTGGGCTATCTTCAAAACAACGGTCGGGAGTTAGCGGTCACCGAGGCGTGGCAGTACGTCGTAATGTGTCTCGTCGGCGGCGCCGCAACCATAGGCATTTTGACCGCGATAGTATATCTATGCAAGTACCGCGCCGCAAAGACCGATCCCGGATCGGGCGCGGACAGGCGCGCGGACATGGAAGGGACGCTGCGCGCGCTGTACGAGTCGCCCGACGTCAGAGCCGCGGCTCGAGCGGAGCTGGACGCTTTGGACGCTGAGATCGCGTCCGCAAAGTCCGAGCAGATGGTCGAGGTCATAAAAGAGGCTCGCCGCGAGAGCGCGGGCAAGGAAAAGCTGCGCGACCGTCGCGCGTTGATATACGCGTTTTTGTTTGCGGGAGCGATGTGGGTGCTGATGTTCGTACTCAACATCGCGGGGGTGTCGTGATCTCGGTGTCGGTAGTCTGCGTGGGCAGGCTCAAAGAGGGTTATCTGCGCGAGGCGGAAGCGGAATATTCTAAGCGGCTGTCCCGATTTTGCCGATTTTCGGTCAAAGAGGTCGCAGAACAGCGCTCGGACGCCAAAAGCGCAGCCGAGATAGACGCCGTCAAGCGCGCCGAGGGCGAGAGATTGATCGCCGCGCTCGGCGGAGGATACACCGTCGTCTTGGACGGCAGAGGCAGACAGGCGACCAGCGAAGAGCTTGCCGCCGCGCTCGAAAACGCCGCGCAAAAGACTTCGCACATAGACTTTGTGGTCGGCGGTTCGTACGGGCTGTCCGACGCGGTGAGAGAAAGGGCGGACATAGTCGTCTCTTTCGGCAGGATCACCTTTCCGCATCAGCTCATACGCATAGTCGCCGAGGAACAGATATACCGCGCGTTTACTATCAACAACAATATCGCATACCACAAATAGCCGACACGTTTCGACTTTTCGGCGCATACTATGCGGTATGTATTCGTATGAAGATATGTGTGCGGACGCCGATCGTCTCGCATCTAAGGGCGCAAACAGGTTTGTTGTGGGATACAGTCTGTTTGGAAGAGAACTCGTCGGGCTGTTCAAGGGCTCGACCGACGGGCCGCAATTGCTCGTTCAAGGCGCTATGCATGCGCGGGAGTGGGCGACCGCCGAGTTGTGCGTGAGGCTTTTCGAGTCGTATGACGGCGCGGCGGGGTTGTGGTGCGTCCCGATGGCGAATCCCGACGGCGCCATGCTCGCTCAATACGGGATTGACAGCGCGCCGACAAAGAGCGACGCCGAATATCTGCTTTCGCTCAATGGCGGCGACGACTTTTCGCTGTGGAAGGCAAACGGGCGGGGCGTGGACCTCAACGTCAACTTCCCCGCGCTTTGGGGGACGGGCGCATCCAATGTGTTCGCGCCCGCGCCGTCCGATTATGTGGGAGAGCATCCTCTGTCGGAGCCGTGTTCGCGCACGCTCGCGCTGTTTACACTCAAAGTGCAGCCGTCCGCAACGGTCAGCATACACGCGCGCGGCGGCGTGATATACGGCGGGTTCGGCTGTTACGATCCCGAGAAGGAACTTGCCGAACGCGTCGCCGAGGAATGCGGTTATCCGCTGCTCAGGGCGGAGGGCAGCGCGGGAGGTTACAAGGATTGGTTCGTCGCGACGACCGCGAGGCTCGGTCTGACGGTCGAAGTAGGAGACGGGGATACGCCCTATCCGCAATTGCAGGGCGAACTTGACGACATCTTAGCGCGCACGCGCAATGTATTACCCACGCTGTCCGCGCATTACGTCGCGCAGTAAGATGCCGCGACGGGCAGGGGGGAGGAGAAAGTGGATACTAAAGAAAAATTTATGAGACGAGCGTTGGCTGCCGCGAGACGCGCCGCCGCGAGAGGCGAAGTGCCCGTAGGAGCGGTGATCGTCAAGGACGGCAAGGTCATCGCAACGGGCGGCAACATGAAGGAGCGCAAGAACTGCGCGCTTTGGCATGCCGAGACTGTGGCGATCGCGCGCGCGTGCCGCAAGACGGGCAATTGGTATTTGGACGGCTGCGAGATGTATGTTACGCTCGAACCGTGCGCTATGTGCGCGGGTGCGTTGATTAACAGCAGGCTGGACAAGCTGTACTTCGGAGCTTACGACCCCAAGAGCGGTTGCTGCGGAAGCATATGCAATTTGGTCGAGGACAGCCGTTTCAACCACCGCCTAAAAGTAGAGGGCGGAATATGCGAGAGCGAATGCGGAGCGGCGCTTACCGAGTTTTTCCGCGCGCTCAGGGAGGGCAAGAGATGCTGATAGTCGGATTGGGCAATCCCGGCGCGAAGTACGACGGGACTTATCACAACTTGGGCTTTGCCGCGCTCGACGCGATCGCAGGGAAGCTGGGCGTGAGAGTCGACCGTAAGGGCGACGGCGCGCTCTATTGCAAGACCTACGTCGGAGGCGACAAGGTTGTACTCGCCAAGCCGCAGACATATATGAACCTGTCGGGACAGAGCGTCAATCTTCTGCTTGCGAGCAACGGTTTCAAGCCCGAGCAGTGCGTGATACTCTACGACGACGTCGAGATCCCCGTCGGTACTCTGCGCGCGAGGGCGGGCGGCAGCGCCGGCACTCACAACGGTATGCGCAGCGTGATCGGCGAGACGGGCTCGGACAAGTTCAAGCGCGTCAGGATAGGCGCGGGTTTCGAGCGCGGTAGGATGGATCTCGCCGACGTAGTGCTGTCCAAGATCAGGGATGAAAACAAGGACAAGACGGACGGCGCGATCGCTGTCGCGGCAGAGGCGGTATGCCGCTTTTTGCAGGACAAAGACTTTGACAAACTGATGAGGGAATGCAACGTGTACGGCAAATAATTTTCGTATCCGTGTCGATGATATGCAGAAAAAGTTTTTTGAGACAACTTGTTTGAGAGCGCTCGGCGGAGATTTTGCCGCGCTTGCGGACGCGGTCGCGCAAAGGCGGAAGATTTCCGTCTTCGGCTTGGGCTATGCCGAAAAGGCATTGATCGCGGCGCATGCGGGAGCGCCGCTGTTTTTCGTCGCAAAGGACGAGGCGTCCGCGGGCAAGCTGACCGAACGCATAGCCGAGTGGCTTCCGGACGGGCGCTGCGCCTATCTGCCGCCCAAGGACGACGTACTCATCTACCGCAAGCGTTTCCAGTCCGGTTCGCTTGCCGAGCGTATGTCGGTACTTGTGCGGCTTGCCGAAGGCAGGCTTGACTGCTGCGTTACAAGCGCGCAGTCGCTCGTGCAATACGTGCCCGACAAGGGCAGACTGACCGCGTGCGCGGCGACGGTCGAGGTCGGCAGAGACGTCGATCTCATCGAGCTTGCGGGCAAGCTGACCGCGATGGGATATATCCGATGCGACGTCGCGGAAGAGAAGAACACGTTCGCGCTGCACGGCGACATATTGTCCGTATTCCCGCCCGACCGCGAGCTGCCGCTCAGGGTATCTTTTTTCGGCGACACGGTCGAGAGCATAAAGACCTACGATCCCGAAAGCATGAGTTCCGTCTCCGTCGAACGCAGGTTGGATCTCATGCCCGCGGGCGACGTGTTTGCGACCGCAGACGAAGCGGCAGACGCGCTCGCGCAGGTCAAGAGGACGATCGTAAAGGCGGAGGGGCGCGCGTGCGAAAGACTCGGCGCGATAGTCGCGGAGCTGGAGGCGGAGAGCTGCGTCGGACAAAACTTTCAATGGCTGCTGCCGTGGCTTGACGGTTCGCGCCGTTCGGTGTTCGACTATCTGCCCGAGAGCGCTGTCGTGTTCGTCGACGATCCGTCGGGCGTCGCCGAAAAACTCGATCTCTATCTGCGCGAGCACAAAGAAAGAGTCGCGGCGCTTGCCGTCGACGGCGAGGCGTTGGGCGCGCATATGCGCTGTCTCGCGTCGCGCGACGAGGCGCTCGCGCGGCTGACTGAAAGAGGCGTGACCGGCTTTCTGCCCACGCGTTCGACCAACAGCGTCTACTCGGCGGAGAGGGCGTTCGCGCCCGTGTTTTCGCGGATAGAGGACTATTCGCTCAACGTCTCGAAGCTGTATTCCGATATCAACAACTATCTGCATTCAGACTATACGGTCGTGCTGTGCATGGGCGACTCCGCGCGCGCTCGGAGCATTGCGCTGTCGCTCAAAGACAACGATATACCGTGCCGCGTCGCCGACGACGCGGGGCTTGCTCCCGGCACGCTGACGGCGACGCCGATCGCTCTGTCGTACGGCTTTTGTCTGCCGGGGATCAAACTCGCCGCGATAGGATACAGAGATATTTCCCGCGCACGCACAGTGCGGGCGTCGGCGGGCGGAACGTGGCTGTTCACGCTGCCGCGCAAAGGCGATTACGTCGTCCACGAGATACACGGCATAGGCAGATGTCTCGGCATAGAAAAGATAAGTTTCCAGGGCATCATGCGCGACTACGTCGTCATCGAGTACCGTGACGGCGGATTGTTGCAGGTGCCCATCGATCAGCTCGACAGACTGTCGCGCTATTCGGGCGCAGAGCGCGCGCCCAGACTGTCCAAGCTGGGCGGAAAAGAGTTTGAAAAGATCAAAAAAGACGTATACAGGTCGGTCAAAAAGATGGCGATAGACCTTGCCGCGCTGTATGCGGAGAGGGAGAGCCGCAGGGGTTACCGTTACGAGCCTGACACCGACGAACAGAGGCGTTTCGAGGACGCGTTCCCTTATGATGAGACGCCCGACCAGCTGCGCGCCGTCCGCGACATCAAAGAGGATATGGAGCAGGGCAAGGTCATGGACAGACTGCTTTGCGGCGACGTCGGCTACGGCAAGACCGAGGTCGCGTTCCGCGCCATATTCAAGACGGTGATCGAGGCGAAACAGGCGGTCATACTCGCGCCCACGACGTTGCTTGCGACGCAGCACTACAGGACTGCGACAGAGCGTTTCAAAGACTTCGGCATCAACATCGAGCTGTTGACGCGTTTTCGGTCGCCGGAGCTTGTCAAGGAGTCGCTTGAGAGGGTGAAAAGAGGCGTTTCCAATCTGATCATCGGCACGCACAGACTGCTGTCCAAGGACGTGGAGTTCAACGATCTCGGACTGATCGTGCTGGACGAAGAACAGCGTTTCGGCGTCGAACACAAGGAGAAACTCAAAGTGCTCAAACCCGACGTCAACGTGCTTACGCTGTCGGCTACGCCTATCCCGCGCACGCTCAATATGGCAATGACGGGCATACGCGACATCAGCGTGTTGGAGACTCCGCCGACCAGCCGCATCCCCGTGCAGACCTATGTTACGGAGCTGACCGACGCGCTGTTGCGCGACGCTCTTATGCGCGAGCTCGCGCGCGGCGGACAAGCGTTCATATTATACAACCGCGTCGACGGCATAGAGAGTTTTGCCCAAAAGGTCAAATCGATCGTCCCCGAGGCGCGCGTCGTCGTCGGACACGGACAGATGGAGCAGCGCGCGTTGGAGCAAAACGTCGGCGCTTTTTATGCGCGCACTGCGGACGTGCTTGTCTGCACGACGATCATCGAGAATGGTATCGATGTCCCCGACGCCAATACGCTCATCGTCTGTGACGCGGACAGATTGGGGTTGGCGCAGCTCTATCAATTGCGCGGCAGGGTGGGCAGGCGTAACCGGCTCGCATACGCCTATTTCACTACGCCCGAGGGCAAGGTGCTGACCGAGGACGCGTCAAAGCGTCTGACCGCGATCATGGATTTCACCGAGTTCGGCAGCGGATTCCGCATTGCGATGCGCGATCTCGAGATACGCGGCGCGGGCACGATCTTGGGCAGGGAGCAGCACGGACACATCGAAAAGGTGGGCTACGATCTCTATTGCAAGATGCTCGCAAAGAGCGTAGAGGAGGTGCGTACAGGCAAAAGCCGCGAGGAAGAAGAGCCCGAACTCAACGTCAAGCTGGACGCCTATCTCGATCAATCGTACGTAGGCTCGGTCGACGAGAGGCTCAAAATACTCAAAGCAGTCTCAGCGCTCGGCAGCGCCGAGGAGGCATGGGAACTAGTTCAGACGCTGACCGACGCATACGGCAAGCCGCCCAAGCCGCTGCTCAATCTCATCAATCTGGGTTTGGTGAAAAATCTCGCGCGCAAGGCTCGCGTCAAGCGCGTGTTCGTAACCGACAGGGCGGCGGACGTCACTTTCCGCGACGCTGACGGGGTACGCAACGAAAAGACCGTCGGCGCGCTTGCCGCGATGTCGGACAAGTGTATGCTCAGCGGAGGGGCTGAGCCGAAGGTGATGTTCGACTGTCGTTACGAGTCCAACGAGAGCAAATTCGCATCGGTCGCCGAGTTTTTGCGCAAATGCGTCTAAATCGCTTTACGCCGTGCCCGCCTTTGTGTATAATAATAAAAGTAATGCATTATTTGTATTAAGGAGCAAATGCAATGAAGAAAAAATTGTTGGCGATGATCTTGATCGTCGCGGTGGCGGCGACCGTCCTTACAGGCTGCTCGCTGTTCCCCGTCGACGAGGAGAGAGACTATCACCAAGTCGTTGCGACCGTTGATTACAAGGGAATGAGCAAGGACGTCCTCAAGGGAGATCTGCTCAACTACTTCCTGCAATACGGCGGCACCTACATCTACTATTACGGCTGGACGGAAGAAGAGACGCTCGACCATCTGTGCCAATCGCTTGCGCGCCAGAACCTGCTGCTTCTGCACGCCAAAGAGTATTTGGCAAGAGACAACGATCCCGATATCACCGACGCCGAGATTGCCGCGATGAAGGCGGAAGATTTCCTCACCGTCGACGAGCGCAGATATTGCATCGAGCAGACCAACAAGTCCTTTGAGGAGAGCTGGCGCTCGCTCATCGCCGATCTTGAAGAGGAACAAGCCGCCAACGAGGGCGCGACCGACGAGGAAGAGCCCGAAGAAGAGGAGACGGCCGACGAGGAAGAACTTGAGGCGCGTCCCGTCCGTCCCGAAGAGGAGGAGAGCGACGAGTATGTCGACGAGGGCATGACCGACGAGGCGAAGCTGCCCGCGGGCTTTATGGACACGGTTCAGAGCGAGATCAACGACGAGACCGACGCGACCGCGCGCAAGAACATGAGTACCGCGCTCAAAGAACTTGAAGACAACCTCGCAAGCAGTTTCAAGGATTACGCCTATTATCTCAACAGTCAATACGAGACCCGCATCCTCGACAAGTACAGCGAGGCTTTGGGCGACGCATTGCCCGAGATCACCGATACCGAGTTCGCCGCGCGCTATAATCGCCTCGTCGAGCTTGACATATCCAAATACACGGACGAGGATGCATATGCGTCCGCGCTCGAGTCGTCGACGGATATGCTCTATCACACGACAGAGGGCTACGCCAAAGTACGCAGCATCCTGTTGCAATTCACCGACGAGCAGACCGAAGCGCTCGAGACGATCACCGCCATGGTCGGCGACAACGAAAAGGCGGTCGAGACTTACCGCGCGATCCTCGCGTTGGGCGAGGATGTCGCAGGCAGCATGATGCCCGAACACTTCGCGTCGCTTGCCGACCTCGGCATCAAGGTCAACGTCTCCAACCCCGACTATGACGAGGAAGAGGGCGAACTTGCCGACGCCTACACCGACAAGGGCGTCGACTACAAGGTCATCCTCTACGCTATGGCGAACGATATCGCCGCAAAGGTAGACAAGGCAGCGAAGGCCGCAATAGATGCGGGTATTCCCGACGACGACCTCGGACTGGTCAAGAATTACGCCGCCGAACAGGCGATCGTCGATTGGATCTATTTGGTCAACGACGATCCGGGAATGTTCGAGAGCGACGGATATATCCTCTCGCCGAGCGGCAGCGCGTCGTCCTATGTCGAAGAGTACACCGTATTGGGCAGAGCTTTGGCGGGGAAGGGAATGGGCGCGTATGCGTATGAGTTCACCGACGACAAATTCACTACTTCCGGAGAGACTGCTTATACCCCCGCCGAGGGCAAAGAGCCCACCGCGATTTTGAGCGCGGCGGACGGCAAGCCCTACACCATCGCTTCCGATGTCGTGTCCTCCAAGGACGAGGACGATAAAGAGTTTTCGACGACCGTCTATACGCTCAGGACGGCGGAGGACAACGAGATCAGTTTCATCGTCAACGACTACGGCATCCATATCGTCTACGTCGCCGACAAGTTCCTCGACGATTCCAAGGGTAGATACGACAAGTACAAGGACGGAGAAGAGGTCAAGGGCTATATGCTCGCCACCGACTATCTCTACTCCTATGAGGTCGAGTTCGAGTACGCCGAGGACGAGGAAGGCAACGCGACCGACACGATCACCGGCGTGACCTTGACCAAGACCACCGTCGGAGAATACATCAAGGATACGATCAAGGACGAGCGTTCTTCCGCAGAGTTCTCGGACAAGCAGACAGAGATCTTCAAAGACACGACCGAAAGCATCGTCGTGCAGACAAAAGTTTTTGAAGGATTGCTCAAAGATATAACGGGTTGACCCAACGCGCCGCGGCGATGAGCCGCGGCATTTTTTTACTATGGAATTTGAAGAAAAGACGACATCGAGCCGTCTCATCTATGACGGCAGGATAATGCAGGTCTATTGCGACGACGTCGCGCTTCCGGACGGAAATCCGTCCAAGCGAGAGTACATCCGCCACAGCGGCGGAGCGGGCGTGCTTGCGCTCGACGACGAGGGCTATGTCTACCTCGTCTCGCAATTCCGCTACCCGTACCGCGAAGAGGTGCTCGAGATCCCGGCGGGAAAGAGAGAAAATGGCGAAGATCCGCTCGAATGCGCCGTTAGAGAATTGGACGAAGAAGTCGGTTTCAAGGCTGACAAGGTCGAGCAACTCGCGCTCGTCTATCCCACGCCCGCCTATACCGACGAAAGACTTTACGTCTATCTCGCCACCGGCTTGACCAAGACGCACGCCCACCTCGACGAAGGGGAGTTTTTGCGCGTCAAGAAGCTCAAATTCGAAGAAGCTCTCGCTCTCGCCGACAGCGGAGCGATCCACGACAGCAAAACTCTGGTTGCTCTGTACCGAGTTGCGTATATGAGGACAAGGTTTTGACGAGATCTTTTGCGCCGATACGTCGTCTTGCCCGGGGCTCAAGACCGCAGAGGGTATTGAGCTTCGGGGACGCGACTCGTCTCGGCGCAAAATCTCATCGTCAAAACTGCTGCGCACCGAAAACATCCGACGGCAAAAGCGCCGTCGGAATTTTTCGGCATGTCTCATACACACACCTCGGTACTTTTGGGCTTGGTTCCGGGACGAATAGGCGGCGGCTTATTCACATGCGCGAAGCTCGCTACTTTTTTGGGCTTGGTTTGGGAACATGCAAGACAAAATATTTTTACCGAAACTGCTGCGCACCGAAAACATCCGACGTCAAAAAGCCGTTGGAATTTTTTCGACTTGTCTCA
>CALWKU010000010.1 GCA_944381345.1 uncultured Christensenellaceae bacterium | reverse complement strand
GCTGTTTTGATAGAGTTAGGTGAAGTAAGTTCTGTGGGTTGGGTAGTTAGAGATTTTTGAAATGTGAGTTTGGGTGTGATGATATGTTGGTAAGAGCGTGTTGGTTGATTTAGTTGTATGTTTGTGAATGAGTGGTGGTGTTATAAGTTTGGGGTGGTAGATGTGAGGTGGGTGATGTTAAGATATGTTGGAAGATGATTGGTTTGTGTGTGGTGGCAGTATGTTTGTGTGGTGTGTGTTACTGTTTTGATAGAGTTGGGTATCAATAAGTTTTGCGGTTTGAGTGATGAGAGATTTTTGAGATTTAAGTTGGGGAGCGTGATGATGTGTTGGTGAGAGTGTGTTGGTTGATTTAGCTGTGTGTTTGTGAGTGAGTGGTGGTGTTATAAGTTTGAGGTGGTAGATGTGAGGTGGGTGATGTCACGATGTGTTGGGAGATGATTGATTTGTGAGGTGGCGGCAGTAAGTTTTGCGGGTTGAGTGATGAGAGATTTTTGAGATTTAAGTTGGGGAGTGTGATGATGTGTTGGTGAGAGTGTGTTGGTTGATTTAGTTGTATGTTTGTGAATGAGTAGTTGATGTTCTTGGTGTTTGTGTTGTGAATTTGGTGTGGCAGGTGTAAGGTGGGTGATGTTATGATGTGTAGGAAGATGATTGGTTTGTAGGTGTGGTGTCAGTTTGTTTGTGTGGTGGGTGTGTTGTTGTTTTCGATAGAGTTGTATGTCAATAAGTTTTGCGGGTTGAGTGATGAGAGATTTTTTAGGCGATATGGGATGGTGATATGTTGCCAAAAGTGTTGTAGTTGATTGAGTTGTGTTGTGAGAGTGAGGGGAGATGTTTTGGTGGGTGTTGTGAGTTTGGGTGGTAGGTGTGAGGTGGGTGATGTCACGATGTGTTGGGAGATGATTGGTTTGTGTGGTGGGTGTGGTGCTGTTTTTGATATTGTTGGTATTAGTAAGTTTTTTTGTTGGGTGGGTGTTGTGAGTTTGCAAAGCGAGCCAAAAGCGGGACGTCCGCAAAGGCGCTGATTTGTTTGGACAATATGTTCCGCATAACGATAACGGAGACAAACGCGAGCGGCACAACGGTGGCAAGCGGCAGTCGGTATATGTACTCGTCCTCTGGGGCAGGCGAAGCGGCAAATATGAGCGCGGACTAATCTTTATCCTTGCTCTCTAACTCCGCAACGCGCTTTTCAAGCTCGGCTATGCGCTCGTCCTTGGTAGGCTTGCGGCTTGCCTTGCGCCGCTCGACAGAGGCGACTACACGCGCCTTGGCAGGGGCGTAGAAACGACGAAGCAGGAGATAGAGGACGTAGAGAGCGAAGAGGGCAAAAACCGCAGTTGCGTTTGGATATGAGACGTAGTGATAGGCAAGCCGAGGAATGCCATTGTTGTCGGGAAGATTGGCGTATATTGTGCCATAGCAAACAAAAAACAGGCTTGCACACAAAAGAAATATGAACAGACGACAACGCTTTTTGCGGAAAAACGTTACGAGCGAGAAAATCAAAGAAATCAACGTTGCAAAAAAGAAGATTGCAACAAAGACGTCTCTTACCAGTGTTCGCGCCTGTGCGTCTGTAGAGAGGCTTGTGTCGGACAAAATCTCGGAAAAATGCGACGGCATATCGCCGAGACTTTGACAAAACACCGCAATAAGAGGCTTTCTATCGGGCAAGGCTGGAACAGTTGGCGCAAAGAAAAGGAGCGTAATGAGCGCTATGTACATAAAATATAGAACTTTCTTGCCAATATCAAAAAACCTTGTCATAGTATCACCTCGATATTATGATAACACACAATCGGTGAGAGCGCAATGCTGTTTAATCAAAGGATAGGACTTATCGAACCGACCGAGGAGCTGAAGCGAGTGAATGTGGACACCAAGACGTTCACGCAGCCAATCGCGCATAAGTACGCGGATACCGCGTACTACATCGAGCCGCAGGGCGCAGCAACGGACAGAGGCGGTTCAATTGTGTTCAACGGCGAAACGCTCAACGCGGTAAACGCAACAGCAAAAAATAGCAATGACTATTTTTCGGAGTTTGTGGATAAGCCCGACCCAAACACAAAGTATTACATAGACCAAATAAACGAGATGGGTGTATATCCGTACAGAGGAACGGCATACGCAAGTCTCTATGCGACAAACGAGTCAATACCGATATAATGAAAGCCGCAATGCCGCCTCCGCGAGGCGAAACCCGAAAACAGCGAGTATGAGGAACGGGCATATCCGAGGTGCGGATATGCCCGTTGCGATTCGATGAGTTATTTTCGGGTTTCGCCTAAAAGCGAAGCGTCTTAGTAATCCATCTGCGGATTCGCCGGCGCAGGGGGAGTAGGCTCGGGGATATCGGTGACCAGAACTTCGGTGGTCAGGAGCGTTGCGGCGACGGACGCTGCGTTTTGCAGCGCGCTGCGGGTGACCTTGGTCGGGTCGATGATGCCCGATTCGATCATGTCGCAATATTCGTCGGTCAAGGCGTTGTAGCCGTAGTTGACGCCGCGCTTGGAGGAGAGGATCTTGTTGATGATGACTCCGCCGTCGACGCCCGCGTTTGCGGCGATCTGCTTGATCGGCGCCTCGAGCGCTTTGAGGACGATCGCGCCGCCCGTCTTTTCGTCTCCGTCCATGCGTTTGACGATCGGCTTGACGCGGTCGATCGCATACAGCAACGCCACGCCGCCTCCGGGGATGACGCCTTCTTCGACGGCTGCGCGAGTCGCGGCAAGCGCGTCTTCGATGCGCAATTTCTTTTCTTTCATCTCGATCTCGGTCGCCGCGCCGACGTTGATGACTGCTACGCCGCCCGCGAGCTTTGCGAGGCGCTCTTGCAGCTTTTCCTTGTCGTATTCGCTCGTCGTTTCTCCGATCTGGTTGCGGATTGCGTCCACTCTCGCCTTGATCGCTTCCGCAGTTCCCGCGCCGCCGACGATGGTGGTGTTGTCCTTGTCGACCTTGACCTGCTTGGCTCTGCCGAGTTGGGCGAGGGTGGTGTCTTTGAGTTCATATCCGACCTCGCTGCTGATCACGGTGCCGCCGGTGAGGATCGCTATGTCTTCGAGCATTGCCTTGCGGCGGTCGCCGAAACCGGGGGCTTTGACCGCGACGCAGTTGAGGATGCCTTTGAGTTTGTTGAGAACGATCGCGGTCAGCGCTTCGCCTTCCACGTCTTCGGCGATGATGAGCAATTTGAGCCCGTTTTGGACGACCATCTCAAGCACGGGCAAGATCTCTTTGCCCGAAGATATCTTTTTGTCGGTGATCAGGATGTAGGCGTCGTCGAGGACAGCTTCCATCTTGTCGGTGTTGGTGACCATGTAGGCGGAGGTGTAGCCCCTGTCGAACTGCATGCCCTCGACGGTGGTCAGTTCCGTCTTCATCGACTTGGATTCGTCGATAGAGATGACGCCGTCCTTGCCGACCTTTTCCATCGCTTCGCTGATCAGTTCGCCGACCATATCGTCGCCGGCGGAGTTGGACGCTACGTGTGCGATCGCGGTCTTGGAATCGATGGGTTTGCTGATCTTTTTCAGCTCTTCGACAACGGCGTCGGCCGCCTTGGCGATACCCTTTTTGAGTACCATAGGATTGGCGCCCGCGGCTACGTTTTTGAGTCCTTCTTTGATGATCGCCTGAGCTAGCACGCACGCGGTAGTCGTGCCGTCGCCGGCAACGTCGTTGGTCTTGATCGAGACCTCTTTGACGAGCTGTGCGCCCATGTTCTCAAAGCCGTCGGGCAGCTCAATCTCTTTGGCGATCGTCACGCCGTCGTTGGTGATGAGCGGCGCGCCGTATTTCTTGTCGAGAACTACGTTTCTGCCCTTGGGACCGAGTGTGATCTTGACCGCGTCCGCTACCGCGTTGACGCCGGTCTCGAGGCTCTTGCGCGCCTCTTCCGCATATTTGAATTTCTTAGCCATGATATTGCCTCCTTACTGCTCAACGACAGCGAGTACGTCGCTCTGTTTGAGTACGGTAACTTCTTTTTCGTCCAACTTGAAGTCGGAACCGGCATATTTGTTGTAGAGTATAACATCGCCGACCTTGACCTGCATGGTCACTTCCTTGCCGTCCACAAGTCCGCCCGGACCGACCGCGATCACGCGGGCAAGCTGGGGTTTTTCCTGCGCGGACGAGGGCAGGAAGAGACCGCTCTCTGTCTTTTCTGGAGCGTCCATCGGTTCGATGACGATCCTGTCGAACAACGGTTTGATGTTCATTGTGTTTATACCTCCGATTGATCTCATTGTATTTAGCAGTCAAGCCTATCGACTGCCAACATTGCATATTATAGCACGCTCGTTTCGGTATGTAAAGACATCTTTGCAATTTTTTTGATGCATTTTACCAAAAATTTTCATTTCGCGCCCGAAACGTTAAACGGGGGTGAAAAACCGACGCGCCGCTGACGTTTTTCTTATTGCAAAATTGTCGCGCGCCGCACGGATTTGCTGTTGCGTTGCGCGCGGAATTATGGTATTATATATACATCAGGAGTTTTCTTTATGAACAAATGGGATCAGAGATTTATGGATATGGCGGAGCAGGTCGCAACTTGGTCGAGCTGTTTCAAACAGGATCGGCACGTAGGCGCCGTGATCGTCAAGGATAAGCGCATTTTGACCACCGGTTACAACGGCGCGAGCAGCGGCGTCAAGAGCTGCACCGAAAAAGGAGAGTGCATACGCATCAAGCTGGGCATCCCTTCGGGCACGAGACACGAGCTGTGTTATGCCGTTCATGCGGAGCAGAACGCGATCATCCAAGCCGCAAAACTCGGCGTAAGCGTTGACGGCGCGACGCTGTACTGCACGCATCAGCCCTGTGTGATCTGCGCAAAGATGATCATCAACGCCGGCATTAAGCGGGTTATATATAAATACGGCTATCCCGACGATTTCAGTATGCTGCTGTTCAAAGAGGCGGGGGTCGAGGTGACCGATTTCGCGTCGCTTCGAGATTGACATTTTCGTGATAAGGCAGGAGAAGAGTATGTCCGAAGAAAAGAACGTGACAAGCGTCAAAGAGGGGGCGTTCGAGCTTACGTTGGAATGCGCCGATACTATCGGCTATTACGCTTTGCAAAACGGCATCAGACCGATAAAGCGTTTTTATCTGAAAAATACTTCCGAAAACGATATAGAGGACATTCGCATCAAGGTGACCTCAAAGCCCGACTTTGTCGTGCCGTACGAATTCGTTCAGCAGGTCATCCCCAAAAGGACGACCGCAAGGTTCAATCTCGACGTCAATTGCTCGCCGACATGCCTCGTTGCGATGGACGAGCGCACCGAGGGCGACCTCGACGTCGAGATCTTCGTGGGCGAGCAGCAGGTGATGAGCGCGAGCGTCAAGACGGATATACTCGCGTTCGACGAGTGCGATTTCGGCGCGTCGCCCGAATCGCTCGCGGCGTTCGTCAAGCGTACCGCCGAGGTCAACAAGGTCGTCGCGGACGCCGAACAGCGCGCCCGCGATTGGAAGCTGTCCGTTTCGAAGGGCTACGGCTCGCGCAACGGCGTGCGCAACTATTTCGCAGCCTGTTACAGCGTGATAGCGGAGGAGAAATTCGTCCTCGAAGATACGCCGGGCGACGACTTCAAAGTGGTTGCGCACAGAGAATTGTTCGATTCGGGCATTGCAACAGGACCGGAACTTGCGCTTTTCATGGCGTCGCTCGTCGAGAGCGAAGGGCACAACGCCGTCGTCGGCAAGTTCGGCGGCAGATGGTATGCGGGCGTGTTTTTGACGGACGAATGCTGTCCGTCAACTGTGTGGGACGACGCCGACTTTCTCGCCAAAAAGACGTCCTCCGGCGTCAACGACTTCACGCTCATATGTATGGACGACATCTCGGAGGGGTCGTCGTTTGAAAAGGCGGAGCGCAACGCCAAAAACGCGCTCAAACACGCTGACGACGGGCTGTTTGTCGACATCAAGCGCGCGCGTATCATCAACATCAGACCTCTGCCCGAGCGTAAGCGCAGACAGGGCGGCGGATACGACCTCGAGGAGAGCCGCGACTTTGCGCCCGAACTGCGTCCGTCGCAGATCCGCGAATTCAAGGGCGCGGTCGAGGGCGATAAGGAGACGGGCAAGATCGCGCAATGGGAGCGCAAGCTGCTCGATATGGATATGCGCAATGCGCTGCTCAATTTCAAGATCTCGCGCGCGGCGTGCAAGCTGCTCACCCCGTCGCTCCAAAATCTCTTCTCCGCACTTGACAAAAACAAGACTTTCACCGTCGAGCCGGGCGCGAAGGAGGCGGAGAAGGCGGGCATAGAACTCGCCAAGGACTTCGCCCATGTCGGCTATACAAAGCCGTTCGCCGACTTTGTCGGTTACGAATATTCCAACAAGAGGCTGCTGTCCGTCTACGACGCCAAGGAGCATGAGGGGACGCTGTTCCGCCTATTCCGCAAGGAGAGCAGCGTGCAGGAGGAGACCGGCACTACGTCGCTTTATCTCGCCGCAGGCTTCTTGCGTTGGAAAGAGGAGAACGCAAACGAGTACAAGTACGCGCCGCTCTTTCTTTTCCCCGTGACGATGACGCGCAAAGGGCTTGCCTCGCCGACATATACCGCCGAGATCAACACCGACGACGTCAGGCTCAACTCCACGCTTTTGGAATTTCTCTATCGCCAATTCAATCTCGACATAAGGGGGCTGGGCACGGTCGCGCTGAGCGGCGAGCAGAGTTTTATGTCCGTTATCGCGCGGATAAAGCGCGAGACGGTCGATATGAAGGGCTGGGAGGTGTTCGGCGATGCGTTTTTCGCAAGTCTTTCGTTCGCCAACTATCAGCTTTGGTACGACATCAAATACCGTACCGAAAAATTCCGCGAACACCCGATAGTCGCGTCGCTGCTCGACAACAGGCTCGAACTGCCCGAGGGAGCGTTCGATCTGTCCGACCGCAGCAGCGACGAGGCGTATGTCGGAGAGGAGAGGATGTATCTTCCCATCTCCGCCGATTCGTCGCAATATTCGGCGATCTACGACAGTTTGAGCAAGAGTTTTGTACTGCACGGACCTCCGGGCACGGGCAAATCGCAGACGATCACCAACATCATCGCCAACAATATCGTGAGAGGCAGACGCGTGCTGTTCGTCGCCGAAAAGAAGGCGGCGCTGTCCGTCGTCCACCGCAGGCTAAAATCGATAGGGCTTGCCGACTTTTGTCTCGAACTGCATTCGGGCAAGACCAACAAGACCGCGGTCTTGGGACAGATCGTCAACACGCTGGGTCTCAAAGCCGGCGTTTCCGAAGCCGATATGCAGGAAAAACTCGGCGAGATCAAAGAGTGCATAGACGCGCTCGCCGGCGAACTCGCGGCGATGCACCGCAAGCGCTATCTCGGCATCTCGCTGTACGAGGGCATCCTCGAATATTTCGAAAACCAGGACGCGCCCGACTGTCTGCGTATAGATTCGCTGTTCTACGAAAAGCTGACTGCGGACTCGTTCAGAGGATATCTGCAGATTCTCGGCGAATTGTCGCTGCGCGCGAAGGAATGCGGCGACATCCAAAAATCGCCGTTCAAACGAATAGGCGGCTTTGAGTACGACGACGGGTGGCGCGCCAAGGGCGGACCGATACTTGACATCGCGCTTGACCAATTGCGCAATCTTCGCTCTTCCGCGCGCAATCTGCTGCCGTATTACAGCGTGCGCACGGTGTCGCTGACAGACCAAAAATTGAAGGCGCTGTACAAGCTGTCTCTCGGATTGGACAAGGAGTTTGCCGCGAGCTATTTTGCCGACAAAAATCCGAACAAAAAGGATCTTGTGGACAACTATCTCAACCTCAGCAACAAGGCGGCGATGATGATGACCGACTACCGCGCGCGGTACGGTGCATATCCCGCCGACGTCCCGCAGGACGACCTCGCGGAGGCTGCCGGGGGCAAAGGTCCGTCGCGCAAGCTGCGTAAGCTCATGCCGGACGGCGTCGAAAAGGAGCAGAGACAGGCGTTCTTCGGCTATTTGTCGCGCTGCGAGCAGACGCGCCGTATGGCAGGCAAGACAGCCAAGGAGCTGCGCGTCGTGTTCGGCGCGCCGGACGCCGACGCAAAGACGGTCGCCGAATATTGCGAAGCGATAGAAGAACTCTACGGCGCGGCGGCGGATCTGTACGCCGACCTCGACGTCGGGGTGTTCGAGGAGAGCTGCGCCGCGCTGACGCGCTACGGTTCAAATCTGCACGGGCAATATTACGTCTACGCCTACGAGGGCTACGAGCGCGCGATCAAGACGTTCTGCGACGTCTACCGAACGGACGGCTGGTGCGGAGGCGCGGAGCTTGGCGCAAAGATAGAGTATATCTCCAACATTCAGAAAAACTTTGATTACGTCCCCAATTGGTGCCGCTATCAGGAGATAGTCCAAAAGTGCCGCGCGAGCGGTCTGGAATTTGTGATCGGACCTCTCGGCAACGGCGAGATCACCGCGGCGGACGTGCTGAGCTGTTTCAAAAAGTGCGTGTATCTCAACTTCGTGCGCAGCGAGCTGCTGCTCGACGAGACGCTCAGCCGCTTTTCGGGTATGTCGCTCGAGGAGACGTCCGCCAAGTTCCGCGAGATGACGGACGAGTACGAACGGCTCACCCGTTCGGAGATCTTCAACCGTCTCGTCGCGCGCCTGCCGCGTCCCGAGGACGAAGGCGCTCAAAGCACGGAACGAGTGCTGTTGATGCGCGCCGAAAAGACCAATATGAAGGGGATGACGCTGAGGACGTTGTTTGCCAACATCCCGACGCTGCTCAAAGCGTGCTGTCCGTGTATGATGATGAGCCCGTCCTCGGTCACCCAATTCCTCGACGTTGATCTGGACAAGTTCGACCTCGTCATTTTCGACGAGGCGTCGCAGCTGCCGACCTGTAAGGCGGTGGGCAGCATCGTGAGAGGAAAGTCGCTTATCGTCGTCGGCGATCCGCAGCAGCTGCCTCCGACCACGTTCTTCAACGCGGACGTGCGCGACGAGGACAACTACGAGTCGGAGGACCTCGAGAGCATCCTCGACGACTGTCTCGCGCTCGGTATGCCTCAAAACAGACTGCGTTGGCATTACCGTTCGCGTCACGAGAGCCTTATCGCATTCTCAAACGCGACTTTCTACGACAACACGCTTTTGACCTTCCCGTCGCCCAACGAACTCAACAGCAAGGTGACGTTCCGCTATGTGGACGGCGTCTACGAGAGAGGCGGCGAGAAGTGCAACAAAAAAGAGGGCGACGAACTGGTCGCCGACATAGTCAAGAGGCTCAAAGATCCCGTCAAGAACAAGGAGAGCATAGGCGTCGTCACTTTCAACATAGCTCAGCAAAATTACATCGAGACAGCACTCAACAAGCGCATCCACGAAGAGGGGCTTGACTCGGCGGCGTTTGAGCGGGAAGAGCCGCTGTTTGTCAAAAATCTCGAAAACGTGCAGGGCGACGAGCGCGACGTAATACTGTTCAGCGTGGGCTACGGTCCGGATAAAAACGGCAAGCTGTCGCTCAATTTCGGACCGATCAATCAAAACGGCGGACAGAAACGTCTCAACGTCGCGGTCACGCGCGCACGCTCGGAGATGTGCGTATTCAGCGCGATACGCGGCAATATGATAGATCTCAGCCGCACCAACAGTAAGGGCGTGGAGTGTCTCAAATACTTCCTCGAATATGCGGAGCGCGGCAAGGATATGCTCGCCATCAGCAACACCGATATGGGCAGAACGGACGAGGGGATAGGAGAGCAGCTTGCGCGCGAACTCAAAGACAGAGGCATCGCCTGCGAGAGCAACGTGGGCGTATCCGACTTCAAGATCGACGTTGCGATCGTCGACCCGCGCAACCCCGACCGCTATATCCTCGCGGTACTCGCCGACAGCGAGAACGACCTCAAATTCAAGGGCGTGCGCGACCGCGTGACGATGCATGCGCGTATATTGCGCCGTCTCGGTTGGAATACTTACCACGTCTGGTGCGTCAACTACTTCAACAATCCCAAGCGCGAGATACAGAGGATTAAGGATGCGGTGTCCGCGCTCGTCGAGAAGCGCGCGCTGGGCAAAAAGGCGATGCGCGACATCGTCGCCAAGTACAAAGAACCGTACAAGGCGTTCGCCGTCAAACCGGCGGCAAAGGCGTCGGGCGCGGACTTCGTGCTCAACCCCGCAAGCAAGGACAAGATCGTCGAGAAGATACGCGCGATCATCGACCGCGAATCGCCGATCGAGCTGCGCACGCTGCTGACCCGCTTGTGCGCGCAGTTCGCCGTGCCTGCGACCGCGAAAAAGGCGATCGCGCAGCTGACCGCCTACTGCGATATGTTCGCTTCGCTGCGCAGGGAGATAGAGGACAAAGCGTTCTTTGTAGACAAGACGGTGGAGACTTTCCGTCCGTCGGACGCAAAGAACGTCCGCGACATCGCGCGTATGTACCCGGACGAAATTCTCGCCGCGATCAAGTGCGCGCTCGAATGCGGAGGAAAGCTCTCGCGCGACGACGCCGTCAAAGAGGCGTCCAATCTGTTGGGCGGGAAAAAGACCAAGGCTGCGCTCGATTGGATAGGGTATGTCCTCGATGACGCGATCGCCCAAAAGAGAGTTATCGTCAATGTCGAAGGGATGCTGTCCGTTTGATTGACAGCGGCGCGCAGGTCTGCTAAACTATGAGAATGCGGCGCGAGGGAGAAGCAGGGATAGTATGCTGATAAGTTTGATAGTGTCGATGTTGTCGACCGACGATCTGTTGCTCGGTTTCATCGCAGTGACTGCCTATTTGATAGCCATTTGCGGCGCAATCGTGCTTCACGAGCTTGCGCATGGTCTCGTCGCTTATTGGAACGGAGACTACACCGCAAAGGCGGCGGGCAGACTTACTCTCAATCCCGTCAAGCACTTTGATCCGATAGGGTTTCTCATGTTGGCGTTGATCGGATTCGGTTGGGCAAAGCCCGTGCCGATCGATAGCCGCAATTTCCGCAATTACAAAAAAGGTATGATCACCGTCTCGCTTGCAGGTGTGCTGTGCAACCTGTTGCAGGCGTTTTTGGCAACCGCGTGTATTGCCGTCATGGCGGCGATACTCGGCGAGACGGTCACGTTCGCGTCAAAGAACGCGGGGTACTACTTTATGCAATTCTGTTTGCAGCTGCTCAGCTATTCCGCCACGGTCAACCTGACGCTGCTCGCGTTCAACCTCATCCCGGTCTATCCTTTGGACGGCTTCCGCGTCGTCGAGACGCTCGCCAAGCCGTACAACAAATACGTAGAGTTCAACTACCGCTACGGTTCGTTTTTGTTGCTCGGGCTGTTGCTTGCGGGCAACGTGTTGGGCAGGATCAGTCCCTATCTCGACGTTTTGGGGCTGTACATGAACGCCGTGCGCAATGCGATGCTGCAACTATTCGAGCTGATATTGGGGGTATAGACGGCTGATATGGCAAACTTTTTCGACTATCACGCAAGCGACGTTATCAAACTCAAATTGAGCGACTTCGAGGGGCCGCTCGATCTGCTTTATTCGCTGATCAAGGAGAGCAAGCTGGACATCATGACCTGCCGGCTGTCCGAGGTTACGGGGCAGTACCTCGCATATATGGATCAGATAGGCGAGGTGGATATGGACGTTGCGAGCGACTTTTTGGTGATGGCGGCAACGCTGCTCGACATCAAGGCTAAGAGCCTTTTGCCACAACTCGATCTCGACGAGCAGGACGACTTCGGCGAGTACGACCCCGAGGAGGATCTGCGCCGTCAGCTCATCCTGTTCAAGATGTTCAAGGACGAGGCGGACGAGATGCGCAAGACGGAAGTGATCAATCAATTTTATCCGCAGCCTCAGTTCACCGAGGACGACGCCGAGATCGTCGTCAAGAGTTTCAACCTTGACAAACTCGTCGACGCGTTCGGCAAGATGCTGCTCAAAATGTCACAGCGAGACAAAGAGCTTAGCACAAAAAAGATACGCAAGGACAGGTTTACCGTCGCGGAGAAGATCGCGCTCATCTCCAAGGTCGTGATGGAAAAAAAGAGGGTGGATTTTTACGATCTGTTCGCCGAGGACGCGAGCAGGTCGGAGGTCATCGCCACATTTCAGGCGTTGCTCGAATTGATGAAAAAGCAGTTTGTCAAGGCGACGCAGGAGAGCCGCGACGCGGATATTTTTATCGAGCTGAACGAGGAGCGGGAGGGCAAAGATTACGACCTTGCGGAGCTGACCAGGACGGAGGACAAATATGACGAAGAGTGAAATAATACATACCGTGGAGGCGCTGATCTTCGCGTCCGGAGTGCCGATAAAGCGCGCCGAACTGCTGGACAGTCTGCCCCCCGAGGTAACTAAAAAAGACATAAACGACGCGATCAAGGCGCTCGATCAGACTTACCGCGATCCGCGCGGCATAGTCCTCATACATGTGGGCGACAAGGTGCAATTCGCCTCCAACCCCGCATACGGCGATGTCGTCGCAGGCGCGCTTCGTCCCATAAAGGAACGCGAACTGTCGCGCACCCTGCTCGAAGTGTTGGCGATCATCGCCTACAAACAGCCGACCACGCGCGGCGAGATCGAAGAGATAAGAGGAGGCGTAAGTTCCGACTATGCGATAACGACGCTGCTGCGCTTTGAGCTGATCGAGTCGTGCGGCAAAAAGAACGCGCCCGGGCGTCCCACGCTGTACCGCACTACGGATAACTTTCTCAAAAAATTCGCGCTGCACAGCATAGACGAGCTGCCCGACTATGCCAAAGTAATGGAAAGGCTTGTCGAGACGGGCGGCTACAACAACCTCTCCGAGGGATTGTACCGCGAGATAGGCGACGACGGAAGCGGCGAATACGACAAGCGCTTGCAGGAAAAGCTGATCGCCAAAGAATTGGACAGGGAGATGAACACCTCCGAGATTCCCGACTTTTTGGAGGGCGAAAAGTTTGACGTCATCGACGGCGGAGAGAAAGACGATACCTTTGAGGTCGCCGCCGACGCCGACGGACAAAACGTCGAAGAGTAACGCGGTCTTGACGAAGCAAACAGACTTGCATCGTTTCGGTATTGGCGACGGCGTTCTCGTCGGGTAACGTGCGTTGGCCGCCGGTTTGAGCCGCCGCGGCAGTATGAACGCATTATTTGCAAAGAGCCGCGCCGACGGTATAATTTTGAGCGGCAAAAGCGGGGCGCTCCGTCGCGGAGCGCCCCGCATATTTTCGATTAATCGAACAGCGAGTGCAGCAGCTTGCGGTTGGCGTCGCTGACCGCGCTGAAACAGAGGATGTAGCAGACCGCAAAGACGAGCGCGTCCTCGCACGACGATCCGGGCAGTTTGGAGAGCAGGTCGCGTTGCGCGTCCATCGCTGCCGCGGTTCCGTTGCCGTCCGCGAGCCGTTCCGCCTTTTGTTTTACGGCGGCGGCTTGAGCCGGTTCAAATACATATCCCCACATATCGTCCTCTTTTTCGTAGTAGCGTCCGTCCTCGGCGGCTATGATCGCCGGCAATAAAGTTGAGCTGTCGCGGTATGTTTCGTCTGAGATGACTCGCCGCGAACTGAGCGCGAAAAGAGCGTTGTCGTAGTCGCGGAAACGGGTGTAAGCCTCTTTTAGCAAGAGAGGGCGCTCAAAAGCGGAATACTTGGCAAAATAGCTGTCGAGATCCATAATTCCTCCTTTTTCCTTATCGATTTAATTATACAACCGCAAGCAGAATATGTCAATACCGATCGGTAAAAACGGGTAAAGTCAACGGACGCCGCAGGAGAGGCGGTCATAAAATGCGCGGACCTGCTGTGATTTTTATTTCTTCGCCGACGTTTTCGCCGCAGACAGACAGCGCATGACGCATTCGATCGCTTCGGACGCTTCGACGACAACGCTGCCGTACAGCGACGCAGAGCGCACGTCCGCGGTGCGCATCACGCAGTCATGCCGGGAAGGGATGACAAAGCGCGTGACAAAAGCGAGAGCGGCGTTTGCGGCAAGCAATTTCGCTTCCGTTGCAGGATGATCGCCGAAGGGGAGAGTGAGCCTTATCGTCAGAGAATCCGCTTTGAGCGAAAAGGCGCGTACCGCGGCAACGGCGGCGCGTTTTTCGGCGCGATCTTTTGTCCTATGTTTTCGGTGAGCGCGAAGGGGCTTTGGATTGCTCGAGCCTGTCTTGCGCCAAATCATGTCTCCCGCCTCGAACATTCTGATCTTGGCGACGTGTCTGCCCGCAGCGTATATGTCGAGACAGAGGGCGCTCATCGACGGATCGAAGATAAATGAAAAATTCAGTTTCGCGCCAAGCAGCGCGCATGCGGCAAGGCAAATCGTAATAGCGGGCAGAGAGATGAATATCATCGGCGTCATACGCTTAGTATGGGTAACGAATCGAAATTGTTCAGGAATAGGACGTTTGGCAGACAATCGAGAAGATAAGAGGGAGTATGCCGATGAAAAACGCCAAAAGACGCTTGAGTGTGAATGATACGGGTATGCGCTGCGGATCTACGAAAGACAATACGCGCTGCGAATAAGCGCGGCAGGGAGGCGCACACTATCGACGAGGTGGAATGATGAAAGAGGACGTAAACGCTATGATAGCCGCTACGATGAACAGTCTTAAAAGCGCGGGCGTAGTCGACAATGCATTCGGTTCGCCGATACACTTGCCCGACGGGTCGACGCTCATACCTATGAGCAAGATATCGATAGGTTTCGCAACCGGCGGAGGCGACTATATTCAAGGAGAACGCACGCCTGCTCCCATACAGTTTGCGGGAGGCGGAGGAGGAGGCGTCACGGTCACGCCCGTCGGATTTTTGTGCTGCGGACCGGGACGCGAGGCAGAGGTGTTCAAGATGGGGAAAGAGGAGAGAAAAGAGCTGTTCGACAGGTTAGTGGACATTGCTGCGGGGGTGATCAGGCGATGACCATTGGTAATAAATTGTTCTCAATTAGTGCGATTTTGATAATAATATCGCTGTTTTCAGCCTTAACGAGTCTGTTTTTTCTTTTCAATGTCAGCGCTCAGACCGGTTCGGCTTTTGTGCTTATAGACGCGGCGACCGGCATCGTTTTGGATGCGGAAAACAAGGATATGAGACTTGAAGAGGCGAGTACGACAAAGGTCATGACCGCACTCGTCGCTTTGAGAAAGCTCGACATGGACGACATCGTCGTCGTGGGGAGAGACAGCGTCGGGATCGAAGGGTCGTCCGTCTATCTCAAAGAGGGAGAGAAGATCTCCGTGCGCACTCTGCTGTACGGATTGATGCTGCGCTCGGGCAACGACGCCGCTCATGCGCTTTCCGTAGCGGCAAGCGGAAGCGAAGAAGTGTTCGTCGACGAGATGAACGCAGAAGCGGAAAGGTTGGGACTTGTAAACACTCATTTTTGCAATCCGCACGGTTTGCACGCGGAAGGACACTACACTTCGGCGCACGATCTTGCGCTCATAACGCGCGAAGCGTTTCTCGAGCCGGAATTCGTAAAGATAGCGTCTTCAAAGTCTTATCGCTCCGAAGATCCGCGGGAGAGCGAGACGCGAGTATTTTACAACAAAAACAAGCTGCTCTCGACATTCGAGGGAGCTAACGGCGTCAAGACGGGCTATACCACTCTGGCGGGCAAATGCTTCGTGGGTGCGGCGAAGAGAGGAGGGATGCAGCTTATCTGCGTCGTCCTCAATCGCGCAGATATGTGGCAAAAAGCTGCGTCGCTGCTCGAATACGGCTTTGAAAACTACGAACCGCGCCTTGTCGGCAGGGCGGACTTGCCGCTGTTTGAGTACGATTATCGCGGCGAACAAATAGAACTCCGACTCGCCGAGGACGTGGTCCTGCCGTTGAAAAACGGAGAAAGCGGCGATATTTGCTGGGATTTCGTCCCTCTGGACGACGCGCCCGTCGGCTATCGCGCGGGAGACGCGGTAGGCTTTGTGCGCTTTTGGCAGGGAAAACGCTTGATTTTCTCGGCAAAAACGGTTACGATAAAAGCGATAAACGACAAAGGAGCGGCTTCGCTGCGCGGACTTGCGGCGGAGGACATTTCGGAGTGGAAAGACTCAACAAGTATCTCGCTGCCTGCGGCGTCGCGTCGAGAAGAGGCGCCGATCTGCTGATTGCGGACGGCAGAGTCAGGATCAACAACAAGCTCGTCACCGCCCTCGGCACTTGCGTCGGGGACGGCGACGTCGTCTCGGTGGACGGCAACATCGTCCGTCCGGTGTCCGAGTTCAAATACGTCATGCTGTACAAGCCCAAGGGCTGCGTGACAACGCGCAGCGACGAAAAGGGCAGAAAGACTGTTTACGACTATCTCAAAGATCTCAGAATCCCGCATCTCGTTCCCGTCGGACGGCTGGATTACGACACCGAAGGACTGCTGCTTTTGACCAACGACGGCGATGCGGTCAACGCGCTCACTCACCCCGGCCGCGAGGTGGAAAAGACCTATCTCGTCCACGTCGAAAGAGAGGTGCCCGAACACAAGCTAGCCCAACTTCGCAAGGGCGTGGTGTTGGACGACGGCGTAAAGACGGGGCGGAGCAAGGTCAAACTTATCGAATTTAAGGACGGCGTCAGCAAGCTGCAGATGACCATCTCCGAGGGACGCAACAGGCAGGTGCGCCGTATGTTCGCCGCAGTCGGAGAGGAGGTCACCTTCCTCAAACGCGTCGCCGTGGGCGCAATTCGTCTCGGAGGATTGTCGCGCGGCGCGTACCGCTATCTCAACGACCGCGAGATCGCATACGTCAAATCGCTGTATTCACGCCCGCGAGGGCTTTAATTGGAGAAAATCATGAAAAACGTACTTCGCATCGCGCTGTGTCTCTCGCTCTGTATCGCGTGCGTATTCACGGCGGCGGCATGCCAAAACAACAGCGTCGAAAAAGAGCCGATACTCAACGGCTTTGACGTGACTTTGCCCGATCTTTCGGGGCTTTCCGCGGACAAATACTTTTTCGGATACGACGAGGACGTCGACGCCGACGAAGATCTTGTTTTGAAAAGACTCGAAGAGGACGGCATAACTCCGACCGAGGACGGATGGTATCCCACGCTGATAGACAACTTTGACTACAACGCCGACTACGCGGACAATATGGGACTTGATCCGGACATCTGGACGGCGTCGGTGCACGGTGTGCGCTGGGCGTCGCAGGACGGCAAACATCCCGAATACGCCTGCTATTGGTGTCCCGAGATGGTGTCGGTGAGCGGCGACGGCTATGCGGTGATACGCTCCGAATACATCGCCGATCACGATTGCGAGGAGTGCAATGCAAACGCCGAATTTTTCGGCGGAAGCGGGGCGGGCAGATATACCGGCGGCTTTGAGACGCGTATCGAGACTCCTTTGACCGACGACGAAGGCAACGTCCTCTACAACGAGTCAAACGATCGCCCGCAGACAGATTACAGACAGGATGAGTACCTTTTCCGCCAGGCGTTCGGCTACTTTGAGACGAGGATACGCCTGCCGCGCAAGACGGGGATGTGGTCGGCGTTTTGGCTGCAATCGTCCTATCAGCGCATGGTGGACGGCAGCGGCGCGGACGGCACGGAGATTGACGTCTACGAATCCGCGTTTCTCAGCGGCAACGACGACGTCCGCCGCATGGGACACGCATTGCTTTGGGACGGCTACGCCGACGGCGCTCAGTCCTCGGCGCGAGTGTTCGACCTGGGGGACAACGACTTGTATGACGGCAATTTCCACACGTTCGCGCTGCTGTGGACGCCCGAGTATTACGTCTTTTATGTGGACGGCAAGCCCTATTGGGCGACCGACGACGGCGACGTCGCCAAGGTGCGCGAGTTTTTGCGTTTTACCTGCGAGATAGACGCAGGCGACGAGTGGGGGCCGCACGGACAGAAGATCGGCGCGTTCGATCACGACGGAGGAGCGGGCATAACGGAGATTGACTATGTCCGCGTCTACCAAAAACTTGATTGGCTTGACGACATAAAGGACGACAGCGGCGAAGGAGAGTATTCACCGCAAAACTGAACGACGGACTTCATGGTTTTTGCCGCGCCGGGTGCGCGGCATTTTTTTGCCTTAAAAGGCAATAATCACCGTGCGCGAAAGCGCGGAGGAATTATGTTGATCTATGCGGTCATTGCTTTGCTTGTATTGATATTTGTCGCCGCGGCGGCGTTGGTGCTTACGACTCCGTCGCGCGCAAAGACGCCGGAAACGGGGGAGTTGACGCCCGCCGCGCTCAAAAGTCTCGCGCTTGCGCTGCACGACGTAAAGCCGGTAGGACGGGCTCCTTCTCGGGCAGGCGACGCTTTTTTTGCCGCGAAAGCATACCGGCGCATAGTTGCCGCAGACAGGGACGGCGTCGAACTCGAGCGGTGCGAGAGTAATTTTGCGGAAAAATACCATGCTATCGCCGCGATGCTGCCTCCCGGCGGTTACGGCGCGTTGGCTGCGCTGCCGCATTCGGGAGCGGACGCTCGCGTGCTTGCGCTCGCAAAAGCAGTATGCGCGTCGCCGTCGCTATGTTCCGACCGCGAAAAACTGCGCGGAGCTTTGACTGCGTTTGTCCGATATACGCCGCTCAACCATGCGGAAGTATGCGCGCTCCCTCTCGCGTTTACCGCGGCGGCGACTTCGCTGTGGCGGCGCACCGCACGCAAACTGACGGAGATCGGAGATTCGAGAGAAGCGGCGTTTGCCGACGCGTCCGTCGATCGCAGACGAGTCAAAAAGACGGGTTATCTCCATTACTTCGCGCGTGCGGGCAAACGCGTCGATCCGAGATTTGCCGACGACGGCGCAGACGCTGCGTTCATTGCGTTGACGACGGAGTTGACCCAAAGATCCGACAGGATATTCGCTCTCTTGAACGGACTTGGCGAAACGTTGGACGACCGCTTTCTCGCGTCGCTTTTTCCGGGAGCGGCGATCGCGGAGAGCGACGCCGATTTTGCCGCCACAGACGTCGCCTCCAAGCATGCCTATCACGCGCGTATCGCCAAACTCGCGGCGAGATACGGGGTTTCGGAGCGCACTCTTGCCGAGGCTGCCGTCGCGCTGGGCGCGGAGAGAGGGGAGCATTTCGGCGTATATCTGTTCGATTCGCCGAGACTGATAGCCGCCAAGCTGAGAGGGAGACGTCCTCGACGCAAAGTCTTGCCCGCGCGTGCGTATGCTGTCTGCGTGTTTTTGACCGCTGCGCTCCTCGCAGCGCTTTCGGCGGTGTTTGCCGGAGGGGGCGCCGCTGCGGTCATATGCGCGGCGAGCGGCTTTTTCGCCTTTTTTCCGGTATGCGAATTTGCGGCGGCTTCGATCGCGGAAAGCGCGCTTGTCAGGCGTCCCTGCCCCCGCCTTGTCGGCAAACCGAGAGGAGAAACATGCCGCACCGAGGTTGTGATGCCCGTGTATGCGTCGAGTGTCGAGGGCGTGCGCGGGGCGGCGGACAGACTTGCCGCGATAAGGGCGTGCAACGACCGGGATATAGTCTCATATCTTTTGCTTTGCGATCTGCCGCCTGCCCAAACGGAGGAGGCGGAAGAGGATGCGCCTTTGCTCGCCGCGCTTGCCGAATGCGGAGAGAGAGGGCTTAAAGTCATGGTCAGAAAGAGGGTCAAAAAAGGAGGGAAATGGCGCGCCCGCGACCGCAAGCGCGGGGCGATCGCCGACTATAACGAGCTGAGGCTGAGCGGAAACGGCGAAAAATTCCGCATTACGCCGCCGTGCGACGGCAAGATAGAATATGTTGTCGTCGTCGACGAGGACGCTCTGCTTGCGCCCGGCGCGATAGCTCGGGCGATCGACTCGATACGTCATCCCTTGGCTAAGAAGTACGATATGCTCGCGTTCGGCGCGTATGCGGACGGAGGAAGAGCAAAGTCGCGCTATGCGCTCGCGCGGTCGGGAGGATATGTCGGCTATGCGCGCCACTCCGATCTGATGTTCGACCTTTGCGGTACGGCGGTGTTTTGCGGCAAAGGTATATATCGGCTCGAAGCGTTTGCGCGCAAGACCGCAAAGCTGGAAGGGAGAAGATTGCTCAGTCACGACATCGCCGAGGGCGCGGTGATGAACGTGGGTGCGGCGGACGTACTCGTATCGGAGCTGCCGCCTCAGGGACCTACCGCAGACTTTGCGAGATCGAGCAGGTGGCAGAGGGGCGATCTGATATTGCTCGGCGTGTTGGACAAGGCTAAAGACAACGCCGCATACGTCTATATCATCCTCTCCAACGCCGTCGCCGTGTTTTCGCCGATTGCGGCGTTTGCGCTGACCGCGCTGTTCTTCGCTACGGGCGGAGCGACTTTGGGAGCGGCGGCTGCCTTTGCGTGTTTTGCCGTCCCTCTCGCCTGCGTCGCAAAGAACGCGATACGCGCCAAGGGACGGCGCGCGGTCTGCGTGCTCGTCGGAGCGGCAAAGACGCTCGTCAATGCGATAGCCGACTTTGCTCTGCTTCCGATGCGAGCTGCCAACTCCGCGCTGCTCGCGCTCAAATGTGCGGTTTTTGCCCTGTTTTCGCCCGAAAAACTGACGGAGTGGAGGACATTCGCGTCGTCGGACAAAGAGAATGCGGCGGGTCATGCGGCGACGGTGTTGCCCGGCGCCGCGCTCTTGACGGCGTTTGCGGCAATGTTTTGGGACAATTTTGCGTTTGCGATGTGGGCGGCGGCATATCTCGCCGCAGCCGCGGCGCGGTTTTCGCTCGCGTTTGTCCCTGCCGCGCAGACGCGCGTGCCGACCGCACAGGAGAGAGAGCAAGTCAAAGAATACGCCGCGCGGACGTATGCCTATTTCGATTCGCTCGGCGACGGACTGCCGTGCGACAACGTGCAGATCTATCCTCCGATCGGACGCAGCGCGACCGTTTCGCCGACCGATCTCGGCTTTTGGCTGATCGCGGATATATGCGCTGCAAAATGCGGTCTGATCTCGGACGAGGCGGCGGCTGCAAAAGTATGCGAAAAGCTCAAAGCTCTTGAAAAGCTGCCTAAGTGGCGCGGACACCTTTACAATTGGTACGATCTCGACGGCAACGTCGTGCCGCCCGAATACGTCTCCTTTGTGGACAGCGGCAATTTTTTCGCCTGTCTTTCGGTAGCGTGCGGAGCGTGCCGCGCCGCAGCGCGCGGCGACGGAGCGTCTGTTGCGTCCGAAATGATGGCAAGCGCCGACTTTTCCGCATTCTTTGACAGAGAAAGGGGGCTGTTCGCGCGGGGATACGACGCCAAGAGAGGCGAATACGACGGAGTGTACGACCTGCTCGCTTCCGAGGCGAGACTTGCCGTAGCGATAGGGTGCGCTGCGTCCGGCTCGTCCGAACAGTGGTCGGGGCTCGGTACAAGCAGACTCGGCGCGGCGCTGCCCGTACTTGCGTCGTGGTCGGGGCCGGCGTTCGAGTATCTGATGCCGGAGCTGTTCGTAAAGTCGCCGCCCGGAGGAGAACTCGAGCGGTCGGTGCGCCGCGCGGTTTTCAAGATGAGACTGCGCGGATGCAGAGGCTTTTGGGGCATAAGCGAGAGCGGATACCATGCCTTCGACAAGAAGGGCAACTATCAATACCGCGCGCACGGCATAGATCTGCTCGCGCTGTCGGGCGAGTGTAAGTACAAAGTGATCGCGCCGTACGCGAGCGCGCTTGCCGCGCCCGTCGGACCGCACGCCGCGCTCAAAAATCTCGCCGCTCTGAGAGAGAGCGGATACTTCGGGCGGTTGGGGTTTTATGAGGCGATCGACTTTTCCTGCGGAGAAAACACGGTATATTCGCATATGACGCACCACCAGGGGATGATCCTCGCGGCGATGGCGGAACTGTCGGCGCCGGGGGCGATCGAAGAGCTGTTCGCTTCGTCCGATCTCGCTCCAGCGATAAGGCTTTTGATGTCCGAACCGCGCAGCGAGAACAGGGCGGTCGGACGTATAGGTCAGCCGTTCGTATCCTGCCGAGGCGCGGCAAGGTTCGAGTACGAGACTTCGCCCGCCGAACTGTCCGACGTATGGGCGGCGAGCGGAGGCGAGTATTGCGTCGTCGCGGACGGCAGAGGGTGCGGCTACTCCCGCTTTTGCGACGCCGACGTAAACGTATTCCGCGGCGATGCGGCGGAGGATGAGGGCGCGTTCGGTATATTTATGTACAAAGACGAAGCGTCGTCGCCTACCTATGCGCCGCTGAGGAAAGGGACGGACGCAAAGGCGGTGTTTTCGAGCGAGGGCGCGCATTTTTCGTGCGGGAACTGCACGCTCGACATAGCCGTGCCGAGAGGTATGGGCGGCGAGGTAAGGACGTACCGCGTCTTTAACGACGGCGACTCCGCGCGGGAGTACACGTTCGTTTACTATTGTCGTATAGCGTTGTCGCGGCGCGCCGATCACTTTGCCCATCCCTGTTTTGACGATATGTTCATCAACACCGCATACGACGCGCGAAGATCGCTTTTGACTGCGGAGCGAGTGAGCCGCGAGCGGACGGGAGGAATGATCGCGGCGCTGTCCTTGGGCGGATTGAAAGAGATAACGCCCGACTGCGACGCCGCGCATTTTCGCCGGCTGAGCGAGGGACTGTATTCGCCGCGCAACAGGACGGGCTATGTGATGTCGCCGTGTCTCGGCTTTTCGGGCAAGCTGACCGTCGCGCCGGGCGAGAGCGGCGAAGTTACGGTGATCACGATTTGCGCGCGGACGGAAGAAGAGCTATCGCCGAGGCTGAACGCGCTTGCGCGAGAGGACTTTGTCCGCATCGCCGCTTCGTCTGCGTCGGACGGAGGGGTACTTGCCAAATATATCGACGGAGAAAAGGGCGCTAAGATATTTTCGGACTATGCGGCGCGCTTGCTGTGGCTGCCGTTGTCCGCGGACGCGGTACGCGCGCGCTCGGTCGAGAGGGGCGGCGCGGCAAAGACGGAAGAGGACAAAAAGACGGTGGTGCTGAAATACGGCGACTGCTCCGATTTTGCCGCAAAGGTCAAGGCGTGTACCGCGTGCGCGCTTGCTGGGATTGATTTTTTGCTCGTCGTGATGTACAAAGAGAAGGACGTTTACGACGCGACGGTAAGACGCAATTTGATCGAAGAAAGCGGCATCTCCGATCTCGAACGGCTGTCGTTCGTCCGTCTTATAGACGTCGCGGCGGACAAAGAGACGGAACGCGGACTGCTCGCGGGCGCGTTCATAGACGGCAAACAGCCCGCAGGTGTGACGTTTGTTTCCGCAATGAGCGCGCTAAAGGAGTCGGAGACCGAGGAGCGCGTGCTGCCGCAGCTGCTCGAATGCGGATGCGGAGGGTTTGACAAAGACGGCGCGTATGTCGTGACGCGCCGCCCGACAAAGCCCTATTCCAACGTGATAAACCTCGAGAGGGGCGGAATAGTCGTGACGGAGAACGGCGGAGGATTCCGTTGGGCGGGAAGCGCCTATTTCGGAAAACTTGCCGCGTGGCGCAACGACTTTGCCGACGACAAGCCTTGCGAGGAGCTGTTTGCGGCGTCCGGCGGCGGATATGTGCGCGTCAATCGTCTGACAGAGGGCGGATTTGTCCGTCATATGCCCGGCTCTACGACGTTTTCGTCGAGGGTGTCGGAGATAAATTGGGACGCGGAGACGAGCGTGTGGGGCGGCGGCGATTTTTCGGCTACGATAGTTCGCACGCTGTCGGACAACGAGTGCGTAAAGCGTGCGTATTGGGTCTTGCGCCCTTCGCTCGCAGCGTCGGACGGATGCGCGTTTTGCGCATGCGAACGAGTCGCAGACGATATGCTGCGCGCATTCAATTGCTCGACGGGCGAAGAGGTTTTTGCGAGGTGTTTGGGCGCGCGCGCTATACCTTCGGAGGACGCCGCTCCCGTAGTCTCCGCATTGTCGCGCGGGGTTCGCGCGGGTGCGAGATCTCCCTATCCCGCGCTTTCTTTCGAGATAGAGACCGAGCGCTCGCGCAGAAGTGTGTTTGCGATCGTGCTTTCGCGCGACAAGGACGCGTTGGGCGCGTTGACTCTCGCCGACGTTGTCGCGGGGGTCGAGGACACCAAGAGGCGTTTTTCCGCGCTCGATCCCGTCAAGATAGAGAGCGGCGACCCGTTGTTCGACTGTTTCTTCAACCGATGGCTGAGCGTACAGATATATTCGTCGCGCATTTTCGGCAGATGCGGATATTATCAGGCGGGCGGAGCGATAGGCGCGCGCGATATATTGCAGGACGCCGCCGCGATCATTCCTTTCGACGGCAAGAGGGCGAAGGACATCTTCCTCGACGTCTGTGCGCATCAATACCTCGAAGGCGACGTGATGCATTGGTGGCATCCGCCGCGCACGGGAGTGCGGACGAAGATATCGGACGACAAACTGTTTTTGCCGTGGTTTGCGGCGCGTTACGTCGCGGTCACGGGAGACAAGGGGCTGCTCGGAGAGAAAGCCGGCTTCCTGAAATCGCCGCCGCTCGACGGAATAGCCGAGGCGAGATACGAGACGCCGGAGATCGCCGGGTCCGGCACGGTGGAAGAACATTGCGATAAAGCGATAGAAAACGCGCTTCAAGTCGGCGATCACGGCTTGTTGAAGATAGGCGGCGGGGATTGGAACGACGCGCTGAACGACATAGGTTCGCAAGGAAGAGGCGAGAGCGTATGGCTCACGATGTTCGCGGTCAGAACGCTGCGCGATTGGGCGGCGGCAGTAGGTTACGAAAAGGGTCAGCGATATCTGCATATCGCGCAAATGTTGGCAATGGCGGCGGAGAATACGTTCGACGGCAAAAAATTCGCGCGGGCGTTCACCGACGACGGCGTGTGGCTCGGAAGAGACGGGAAAGTCTGTACGCTCGATCTCATCTGCCAGGCGTGGGCGCAGCTTTCAAAGATAGGCGACGAAAAAACGCGTATGCGCGCGTTGGACAGCGCGTCAAAGCTGTACGACGGCGGGATAGGCGCAGTAAAGCTGTTCGACCCGCCGTTCGATAAACGCAACTATGCCGGTTATATTTCGGCATATCCGCCCGGCGTGCGTGAAAACGGAGGACAGTACACCCATGCGGCGATATGGTATATGCTCGCGCTGTTTGACGCGGGCAGGACGGACGAAGCGACAAGGGCTATGTATGATCTGTGTCCGTCCACCGCTGCCGCAAGGTTCGGAGATATGCGTCTCGGCGAGCCGTACGCGCTGCCCGCGGACGTATATTCCGCCGAGGACAAGCGCGGCGAAAGCGGCTGGACTTGGTACACCGGCAGCGCGGGCTGGTTTCGTACCGCGGTGACGGAAAGGGCGGTCGGGATAGAGATGCGCAAAGGGCTGATCCGCATCGGACGCCCCGCGGCTTTCGATCCCGAAAAGCTGAAAGTCACGCTGCGATTCGAGGGGACGGAATACAGGATAAAATACGAAAAGGGCGACGGCGATCACATCCGCTCGGACGGGCTGTCCTATCTCAATTGCACCGAGTTCCGTCCGATGCCGGGAAAGGGTGTGATCGAGGTCACGAGAGTGTACAAATAGCGGAGACGCTTTGCGCGCCTCCGCATACCTTCAACCGCGCGGCTGATTGGGACAGCGCGGTTCTATGCCCGATTCCTGCGGATATAGCGGCAGATCGGACACTCCGCCGCAGACCTGTTCGGTGTATTCGCGGCAGGGAGGGATGTAGCAGTATCCGTAAGCCGGAACTAGCAGCTCCACCGGCATCGTGACTTTGAGTATGGTAGTCACGCATGCGGTGATCGAAAAACTGTTACCCGAAACGTACACGCCTTTTGGCGAGACGAGTCCTGCCGTGCATTGAATGGAATAGGGGATAACCGACGGCGCAGAGACGTGCATGATCACGTCGCGCGCAAGCGAGATCGTGGCGTTTCCCGTGCCGGTGACTCCGTAAGCGTCGGTGAACACCACCTGGACCGGGACGTTGATCGTGCAGACGACCCTCGCATAACACGGGGCGTCGGGAAGTTCCGTGACCACGAGATCGGACACCGTAGCCTGGGTGGAAGAGGAGCGGGCGCTGACAAAGCGGTACGGTTCGGTAAGTCCCGGGGTGACGTCGGTCATCGTCACAGACAGATCGGTCAGGTCGTCCCGTCTCATGCACGCGTCAAACACCTTGTCGACCTGAATGCAAACCTTTTCGCAAAGTCCGGCTGCCGCGTTGCCTCTGATCGGCCCCGGAATCTTATCCGATTTGCAGTTGTTAGAAAATGACATATATGTATTCCTCCTTTAGCCGAAAGATGAGATTTTCGCACCTGTTCGGCAGCTATACATCTATATGCTTGCGGACGAATTTTTGCGACTTACGCGGCAAATTGTTCTGTATTAGCTGAATTTTCATAATAATACATACCAAAACAGTACATAAATTGTTATATATGTTCTATAATACACAAACGTGCACAAATTTACATTTTACAAGATTTATAAATAATATAGATATATCCTATAACTATTTCAAGCTCCCACTTTCAATATATTCGGTATACGGTTGATGTGTGAGAAGAGCGGATGCGGCGACGACTCGATAACCGAGTTTAGGTAAATCTTCGCCAAGTCGCAGAGGCGAAGAGAAGCGCGATTTTGTTGCCGGGAGCTTGCGTTCGGCGCGGCGGTTGCGCGGTATTTGTCGGTCGATGCGAGATCGACGTTTGCGGGGAGGGTCATTTATGCGCCGCCTGCGTTGACGTTCACCGATCGGCGCGCTAATGCGTCGGCGCGGAGGCAGATCGTGTCGGCTAAACGTATGGATAAGTGTTTCGGGCGGATCGTAATTCGGTTTTTCGACGCGTCAATCGGATATCCGGGCGGGAGGGACAGTCGTTACGGCGTCTGTTTTTATATATTTCCGTGCGCGGCAAGCGCTTCGTCTTTGCGTAATAAGTTGCATTGATCGTCCGATTAAGATATAATTGCAGATATGAAAGTCTTTGCGATCAGCGATCTTCATCTCGACAGCACTCAGTCCAAGCCCATGGACATATTCGGTCCGGGCTGGGAAGGATATTGGCAAAAAATAAAAGACGATTGGCGCGCCAAGGTCTCCGACGGCGACGTCGTGCTGCTTGCCGGCGATCTGTCGTGGGCGATGTCGTTGGACGACGCGCTTCCGGATATTTCCGAGGTGGGCGCGCTGCCGGGCGTGAAGTTTATTTTGCGCGGTAACCACGACTATTGGTGGAGCGCTATCGGCAGGGTCAGAGAGGCGTTGCCTCAAGGAATGTTCGCTGTGCAAAACGACTGTCTGCGTCTCGGCTGCTTGTTGGTGTGCGGCAGCCGCCTTTGGACGCTCGGTTCCTCAAAAGATGAGGACGTAAAAATCGCCGACCGCGAATTTATCAGACTGTCTTTGAGCTTGCAGTCTATGCGCGCGATGAGAAACGACGGCGACAAGGTAGTCGTGATGACGCACTATCCGCCGTTCGACGCGACGTTTGCCGACAGCCGTTTCACCGATCTCATCGCCGAATATTCGCCCGACGCGGTCGTCTACGGACACCTTCACGGCAAAGACGTGCGCGCGCG
Source organism: uncultured Christensenellaceae bacterium (assembly GCA_944381345.1). Lineage (GTDB taxonomy): Bacteria > Bacillota > Clostridia > Christensenellales > UBA3700 > Ornithoclostridium. The sequence continues at coordinate 22,593 of CALWKU010000010.1, read as the reverse complement.
GCTCGTTGTCGACAAAAAGGGGATACCTTACTATCTGACCTCATGCGACCTTGTCGGCAACAAACTGACGCATATCTTAGACGTCTAAGCCGGCGCATATTAGCCATGCGGTCCTCGGACCGCTTTTTTGTTGCGTCAAAAGCGCGTTGCCCGCTTGAATATGTCGTCGTTGCTTTTATCAAAGAGCTTAGGTTTTGCGCGGATACATAGTATCTTTGAATATATCGCCGCATAGCGATCACATTTTCGATCGGCATCGCAACGACGCCTTATTGCAGTCAGGACAAAGACCTCGCGTCGAAATAAGGAAAGAGAGCCGCAGGGCGCGGAGGTTTTTGCGCGGATACGGAGTATCTTTGAATATATCGCCGCGCATATGAGGATCATAATGCCTATCGCAACGAAAGATAATCTGACCGAACCGATTCTAAGCGCGCATCGTTTGCCGCGCAAACGATGCGCGCCCGCAACCTCCGGTGCTTTCTGTAATTTTGTATATGAAACAGGGCAAACGGCAGACCGGCAAATATGCTCAAAGCGCAGAGGGGCGCGCTTTCCGCGATGCGGGTGCGGCAGGGAATAGACGGGCGTCGACTAGCATATACGAGGCGTTGAAACGCGATATTCGGTAAAATATAGGGAGAGTTTTCCACCAAATTATCCACTTTATCCACATTCGTCGATTTTCAGTTAATTTTTATTATTTTCAATTAAAATAAAAACTTTACGCACGCGACGGCGCTTTCAGATTTTGCCTTCGGTTATATCGAAAAAGTGCGATGAAATAAGGGTTGTGAACAAGTGTTTGCCTTTTCGTGGAAAAAAATGGAAATTAGTGGTTGACAGTATGCGCTCGCTATTGTACAATAGAGGTACGAAATCGAGAGGAGGCAATTCGATGTTTCTCGGCGGCACGGTCGATCTTCAAACCGACGACAAGGGCAGAATCCGGATACCCGGCAAATTCCGTCCTTTCTTTGCCGACTGCAAGACTATATACTTGCAGAAGGGCAACGGCTGCCTCGAACTCATCAAAGACTCCAAATACGACGAGGTCATGGGCAAGCTGTCCAAGGTCTCGATGATGGGAGGCGGTCCGCTGTACGAGGCATTTGTGCTGTATTCCTCCTCCACGACGGCGATCAACGAGGATTCGCAGGGCAGGTTCACCATCCCCGCGACGATGAAGGAGTTCGCCCACATCGGCAGAGAAGTGCGTTTTGTCGGACTTTACGACAGGCTGCAGGTCTGGGACAGAGAGACGTTCGCCGCAAGGTTCGAGCAGACCGGCGACAGTTACGTCAACGCCCTCGCCGAGATAGACAAACTGCTCAACAAGAATGACTGAGTTCGCCCACGTGCCGGTGATGCTCCGCGAGTGCGTCGAGGGGCTTGACATCAAGGGCGACGGGATATATGTCGACTGCACGCTGGGAGGCGGAGGTCACAGCGGCGAGATAGCTTCGCGGCTGACGACGGGCAAGCTGATCGCGTTCGACAAGGACTCCGAGGCGATAGAGTTCGCAAAACGCAGGCTTGCTCCCTACGCGGACAGGACGACTTTCGTCCACGACGACTTCAAGCACGCGCCGGAAAGGCTTTCAAGCGCCGGCATTACGCGGCTTGACGGAGTGCTCATGGATCTCGGCGTGTCGTCATATCAGCTCGACAGCGCGGAAAGAGGTTTTTCTTACAGCGCGGACGCCCCCCTGGATATGAGGATGGACAAGGAGCAATATCTGACGGCGTTCAACGTCGTCAACGAATATCCCGAACAGAGGCTTGCGGACATCATCTTCAGATACGGCGAAGAGAGGTACGCAAGAAAGATCGCAAAGGAGATAGTTCGACACAGGCAGACCGAGACGATAGCGACCACGGCGCAACTTGCAGAGATAACGGAGAGGTGCTATCCGCCCAAGGACAGAAAGGGCAGAGCGAGTACCTGCAAACGTACGTTTCAGGCGATAAGGATCGAAGTCAACGGCGAGCTTGACGGCTTGAAAGAAACTATCGAAAAGCTGGCTTTGATGCTGAAACCGGGCGGCAGGATATGTGTGATATCCTTTCATTCGCTCGAAGACAGGGCGGTCAAGACGGCGTTCAAATTTCTCGAAGCCGACTGTATATGTCCGCCGAGACAGCCGATATGCACTTGCGGCAAGAAAAAAGAGGTCGAGATCCTGACCAAAAAACCGATCGTGGCGTCGGAGCAGGAGAGAGAGGCAAATCCGCGCTCGCAGAGCGCAAAACTCAGGATAGCACAGCGCGTCCGAGCATAGAGAGAAGGAGAGAGTCATATGAATATCTTGAAGGAAAGAGAGAGGGAGACCGAGCGGAACGATTTAGACTTCCGCGCGGACTATTTTGCCCAAAGACGCGAGGACGCGGTAGACAGATCGATGCGCGAGCGCGGTTACGGCTATGACGATTATCGCTCCGACATCTATGACCGCCGCGACGACGGATACCGCCGCGACGACGGATACAGCCGCAGCGCATATTCCGACCGCTACGACTATGAGGACGTACGCGACTATACCTATCGCCGCGACGACTATCGCTACGAGGCGCCGCGCGGCGAATACGGAAGTTACTACCGTTCGCAGGACGACTACGAAGTTAGCGGAGAGAGCAAAAGTGCGTTCGAGCCTGTCGAGTTCGGCGCTCCCGCCCGTGCGAAAAAACAGGTTCGTCACGGCAGATCCAAGTTTTTGATCGCCGTCTATTTCGCGCTGGTCGCGCTGATCGCGTCGCTTGTCATCACCAACGTCGTGATGTTCAACGACGACGCCGTTGTCGAAGCGGAAACGCCGAATGCGGAATACAGCCAAGAGGAGATCTTCTCCGCGCGCACAGAGGACGGAACGACCGTGAGTTTGGAGACCGACAGACTGACGGGCTATGAGTACGACACGACGACCAATTGGTTCGACGAGTTCTGCGATATGCTGTCGCGGTAATACATACAACTCGAAAATATTCGGAAGTATGTTAAAATAATCGATTATACCAAGCGTAAGCGCCTTCGGTCACGGAGGTAGCCATGCGCAATATTTCCCACATCACATTCAAAGGAAGGCTATTTGCGGCAATGCTGCTGATAGCCCTTCTTTTTTGCGCTTTGACGGGCAGACTGTTCTACTTGCAGATCGTACAAGGCGAGGGGCTGACCCAACGCGCCTACGGACAGTGGACGCGCGATCTGCCCATGCGCGCTGCACGCGGCAAGATAGTCGCGCGGGACGGAGAGACGCTGGCGTCGTCGTACGACGTGTTCACCGTATATGTGCGCCCGGTGGAGACAAAGAGTGTTCAGACGACAGCTCGGGCGATTGCCGAGTGCTGCGGCGTCGAGTACGAACGCGTGCTGGCAAAGATTGACAAAAAGGGAGTGTCCGAAGTAAAAGCCGTAGCCGGAGTAGGAGAGACGAGCGCGCTCGAACTGCGCTCGCGCGGATTGGACGGCGTGTACGTAGTCAAAGACAGCGCGCGCTATTACGATATGGGCAATTTTGCGACTCAATTGATAGGCTTTGTCAACGCCGACGGAACGGGACAGAGCGGGATAGAGCTTTATTATGACGCGTGGCTTAAAGGCGTGGACGGTGCGGCGTACACCGAGACGGATCTGATAGGCGGCAGACTGGACGGAACGGCTACGTCATATCTCGCGCCGATCGACGGTCCGACGGCGCGGCTGACGATAGACGTAACTTTGCAAAGTCTTGCAGAAAAAGCCGTAAGGGACGCGGTAGAAAAGTATTCGCCTCTGTCTGCGTCCTGTCTGATGATGGACGCCGATACGGGCGAAGTGCTTGCCATGGCGGGCGCGCCTACTTACGATCTCAACGACTTGCCGCGCGACGACATCGCCTTTTTGCTGACGGGCGCGAAGAACACGCTCGTCTCCGACGTTTACGAACCCGGTTCCACGTTCAAAATACTGACGGCGGCGATGGGCGTCGAGGAGGGACTGATACGCGATTCCTACTACTGTCCGGGCTACCGCACGGTCGACGGCGCGAGGATACGCTGTTGGCGCAGCATAGGGCACGGCAGTCAGGACTTTGCGCACGGGATTATGAATTCGTGCAACTGCGTGTTCATGGACATCGCTCTGTCCGCCGGAGCGGAGACCGTGTACGACTATCTCGAAGATTTCGGCATCGGATCGCGCACCGGGATCGATCTGCCGGGCGAGGGGGCGGGAATACTTCTCGCCGAGCAGTCGGTAAAACCCGTAGACCTTGCGCGTATAGGCTTCGGTCAGGCAGTTGCGTCTACGCCGATAGGGCTTGCCTCCGCGGTCTGTTCGGTCATCAACGGAGGCAGGCTGCTCAGACCGTACGTCCTTTCGTCCATAGAGTCGGCGGACGGCGAAACGCTGTACGAAAACGGACCGCAAATTAGAGGCGCGACCGTGTCGGAAAGCACGTCGGAGCAGATGAAAGAGTATCTCTATTCCGTCGTCGAGGAGGGCGGAGGAAAAAACGCGTATGTTCCCGGATACAGGATTGGAGGCAAGACGGGCACCGCTCAAAAGTATGAGAACGGTTCGATAGCGAACGGGAAATACATCTCGTCGTTTATAGGATTTACGGAGATGGACGGCAGAACCATCGTATGTCTGTTCAAAGTAGACGAGCCGCAAGGATACGTCTATTACGGCAGCATCGTCGCCGCGCCCTACGTCGGGCAGATATTTTCGGGAGCGTTCGCGGCGTTCGGGGAGCAGCCAAAGTACGATGAAAACGCAGCGCCCTCGTCGACGGAGATGCCGCAGCTGTACGGGATGAGCCTGACGCAAGCTGCGGCAAGCGTCAAGGCGTCCGGACTGCAGTACGAATACTCGGGCGAGGGGACGGCCGTGATCGCGCAATTCCCTGTCGCAGGGGCGGAACTATACGAGGGCGCGGTCGTACATTTTACTCTCGGCGAAATGTGAGGATATTCGTCAAACAGCGCGTATATCCGCAAAAACGCGGTCATGCGTCGCGCGCATAAACGCGCGAATATTCGCAGATCGTCGCTCAAATAGTCGCACGCGACGCATTGAGAGACGCGCGGAGCTATAATGTTTCGGCAGGAGGGATCATGTTGCTAAGCAAAATTTTGAAAGGGGCGGGCGCCGATTTGTTCGGCGACGCCGAGATCACGGGGATATCGTTTCGTCCCGGACAGGTGAAAAGAGGCGATCTGTTCGTATGTCTGCGCGACGGCGCAGAGGCGGAGCGGCAATGCGCGCTCGCGCTCGAAAACGGCGCGGCGGCGTTGCTGCTGTCCGAAAAGACGGATATCGACGTTCCGTTTGCGGTCGCAGACGACGTCAGGTATGCGCTGGCGATAGCGTCGCGGAATTTTTTTGCCGATCCGACGCGTAAATTGAAGATCGTCACCGTCGTAGGGACAAACGGCAAGTCCACGACCGCATATCTCATCCATGAACTGCTGGCGCGGTGCGGGATGAGATCGGCGCTGATCGGTACGATGTATTCGGAGTTTGACGGCAGGAGGGAGAATACGGACATGACGACGCCCGATCCGCCTCGGCTTCATGCGTTGTTCGCCGATTTCGCCGCGCGCGGCGCGGAGTTCGTCGTGATGGAATTGTCTGCGCACGCGATATATTACCGCAAGCTTGCCGGCGTGCGCGCCGAGGTCGCGGTGTTCACAAATTTGGGACGCGACCATCTCGACTTTTTCGGCGACGAAGAGGTGTACAAGCGCGTCAAGAAAAGCTGGTTTCGTTTTTGCAATTGCAAGTGCGCGGTCGTCAATGCGGACGACGATTGCGGCGCGGAGCTTATCGCCGAAGGCAAAGTCCCCATCGTCAGTTACGGACTTGACGCTCCCGGAGACGTGTTTGCGGTCAATTGCGAGCGCACTCCGCGCGGCACTTCCTTTGTAGTCAACGTAATGGACGAACTTATTTATGCCGACACACGGCTTTTTGGCAAATTCAACGTGAGCAATTGTCTTGCTGCGTGTTCGGCGGCGCGTCTGCTCGGCGCGTCCGCCTGCGGCATAGAGCACGCATTGAAAGATATCGCACCTCCGCCCGGGAGATACAACGTCTATTCGGAGGGCGGCGTGGATTATGTGATAGACTTTGCGCACACACCCGAGGGATTGGAAAATCTGCTTGCGGAGGCGCGGCAGTCCGCAAACGGCGATCTCATTTGCGTGTTCGGCTGCGGAGGAGATCGCGACAGGGGCAAACGCGCGCAAATGGGCGCGATAGCGGCGAAGTACGCTGACGAGACGATCGTAACTTCGGACAATCCGCGCTTTGAGGACAGACGCGCGATCGCGGACGACATAACGGCGGGCATACCGCCCGAGACGAGATATTCGGTCATACTCGACAGGGAGGTGGCGATACGTGCTGCGGTCATGAGGGCGGCGCGCGGCGACGTAGTCGTGATAGCCGGCAAAGGGGACGAGAACTATATTGACGAAATGGGCGTAAAGACTCCTTACAGCGACGCGGCGACGCTCAAAGCGGCGTTGGCGTTGCTCGCAAGGAGGGCGGGATGAGCGGCGACGAGGCATATTTCGCGGCGGCATTGACGGCGTTTGCGTTATCGGCGTTGCTGTGCGCCGCGACGATACCGTTGTTGAGGCGGCTCAAGGCGAGACAGACGGTACTGGGATATGTCGAAAAACACGCGGCAAAGAGCGGTACTCCGACAATGGGAGGGATAGCGTTTTTGCTTGCATCCGCGATAGTGACGTTCGCTTTCGTGCGGTCGCGTACTGCGAGGGTCGCCGCCGCGGTAATGCTCGGATACGGGCTGCTCGGCTTTCTCGACGACGCGATCAAGGTAGTACTCAAACGCAATCTCGGACTCAAAGCCTACCAAAAGATCATCGGACAAGCAGGTATAGCCGCGATCGCGGTCGCCTACGGCATGACGGGACAGGGGGACGGCACGCTTGCGCACGTTCCTTTCACAGACATCTCCGTAGACCTCGGATATTGGTATATCCCCCTCGCCGCGCTCGCGTATGTGGCGACGGTCAACGCCGTCAACCTTACGGACGGATTGGACGGGCTTGCAGCGGGGACGGGAAGCGTTTATTTCGCGGTGTTCGGCGTCATCTGCGCGATGACCGAGGCTGCGGGAGGCGGAGACGGAGAGATCGCGTTGTTTTCGTTCGCGCTGTCGGCGGCGCTCGTCGCGTTCTTGTGGTTCAATTCTCATCCCGCAAAGGTATTCATGGGCGATACGGGTTCGCTGGCGCTCGGCGGAGCCGCCGCAGCGGTTGCGGTGATGTCGCACAATATCTTTTTGATCCCCCTTGTCGGCATAATGTACGTCGTGTCGTGCATATCGGTAATAGTGCAGGTGGTGAGTTTCAAGACAAGGGGCAGGCGCGTGTTCGCAATGGCGCCCTTTCATCACCACCTCGAATATAAAGGCGTGGGAGAGAGCAAGATCGTCGCATGGTACACGATAATCACGGCTGCAGCCGGAACGATCGCGCTCTTTTCGGCAGCGGCTGGCGTATGATGTGCGAAGATATAAAAATCAAGATTGCGGCAAGATTGGGTTTGAGCGCGGACGGCGATTTGCGGGCGCTCATCCTCGGCGCGGGGACGAGCGGCGTTTCTGCGGCGAAAATGCTTGGGAGAGCGGGGATATCCTGCGCGCTCTATGACGACGTCGAACACGATCCGTGGCAGGACGACCGCAGCGGCATGCCGCCTCGAGAAGCGGCGGACGGGATCGATTTCGCGGTGATCAGTCCGTCCTTTCCGCCCGCGCATCCGCTCAGCGTATATCTCAAAGACAGCGGAGTGCCGTCCGTGTCCGAAGTCGCGCTCGCAGACATCGTCTGCCGCGCGCGGAAAATAGCTGTCAGCGGCACCAACGGCAAGACGACTACCGTGTCGCTGATAACGCACATATTGCGTATCGCCGGAGCGGACGCGCGCGCCGTCGGCAACATAGGCGCGCCTTATACGTCCGAAGCGGCGGACATGCCCAAGTACGGCGTCGCCGTCGTCGAGGTGTCCAGCTTTATGTTGGAGAGCGGAGGCATAGACGCCGACGTCGCGGTGCTGCTCAACATCACGCCGGATCACCTCGAAAGACACGGCAGCTTTGCCGAATACGCCAAGACCAAGGCGAGGCTGTTCGAGCGTCAGACCGCGGACGGATGCGCGGTGTTCAACGCCGACGACGCGATAGCCGCGGCGATCGCGGACAAGGTGAGATCGCGCACATATTTTTTCTCCGTCTCGGACAAATGCAGGGGCGCGTACGTAGACGGCGCGGACATCGTTTTCGACGGCGGGGACGGGGCGCGCGTCGTCTGCGGGCTTGACAGAGTAAAACTTGTCGGAACGCACAATCTGTCCGACAGTCTCGCCGCGGTCGCCGTCTGCAAACTGTTCGGCGTGGGCGACGAGGCGATAGCGACGGGGCTCGCTACGTTCCATGCGCCGAAATACAGGCTCGAATATCTGCGTACATACGGCGGGACGGCGATATTCAACGATTCCAAGTCCACCAATATCGACTGTACGATCAAGGCGTGCGAGGCAATGAAAGGGACGACGGCGCTCGTCGTCGGCGGATACGACAAGAGACTGTCCTATCACAACTTCTTTTCGCGGCTGCCGTCGGGAGTGCGGTATCTCGTCTGCTGCGGAGCGAACAGCGACGCGATCTTGGAGTGCGCGCCGCCCGACACGCCGATAAGATTGTACCGCACCGCGACGCTCGAACGAGCGGTCATGCTCGGGTTGTCGTTCGGAACGGACAATCTGCTCTTTTCGCCGTCTACGTCGAGCTATGACAGCTATCGCAATTACGAGGAGAGAGGCAGACATTTCGAACAGATAGTGAGGACATTCTGCGCATGACGGAGAGGAGACGCCCGTTCGGATGCGCGCCGCTCGTGATCATTGCGCTCGGACTGTCGCTTTTCGGATTGCTGATGCAGTATTCCGCGAGTAGTTACGGGGCGTTCGTACACACGGGCGACGAATTTTTTTATCTCAAAAAACAGGCGCTCGCGCTTGTAGCGGCGACGGCTTGTATGCTTTTTCTTTCCCACGTCGACGCGCGCATACTCGCCAAAATATCGCCGGCGCTGCTCGTCGTCTCGATCGCGCTTTTGTCCGCGCTGTTTATCCCCGGTCTCGGAGCGGAGATGTACGGCGCAACGCGCTGGCTCGACCTCGGATTCGTCACCGTTCAGCCGTCCGAACTCGCCAAGTTTTCACTCGTACTCTTTCTCGCGGCTGAGCTGTCGTCGAAAAAGGAAATAAGTTTCGGGAAGTTCGCGCTCTGCGCGTTTGCCGCGCTGTCGGTCTGTCTGCTCATAGTCATCGAACCGAATATGTCCATAGCGGTGCTTGTCGCGCTCGCGTCGCTGTTCATGCTGTTTGTATGCGGCGTGAAGTTCAGGTGGTTCGCCTTGCTCGCCGTGCCCGCCGTCGCCGCGGCGGCGCTGCTTATAGCAGTCGAACCGTACAGGCTCAAACGTCTGCTTGCGTTTCTCGATCCTTGGGCGTCTCCGCTCGCGGAAGGCTATCAGCTTATACAGTCTTACTATGCGCTCGGCTCGGGCGGACTGTTCGGAGTAGGGCTGTTCAACAGCCGTCAAAAGTATTTGTTTCTGCCGTTTGCCGAAAGCGATTTCGTATTCGCAGTCGTAGGCGAGGAACTGGGGCTTGTCGGTTGCTCGGCTGTGATCGCGGCGTTTTGCGCGCTGATATACTTCGGCTTCCGCACCGCTTCGAGAACGGACGATAGGTTTTGCGCGTTCGCCGCGGCGGGGATAACTGCCGTGATAGCCATACAGACGCTGCTCAACATCGCGGTCGTCACCGGAAGCATACCTCCGACGGGGCTGCCCATGCCTTTTCTCGGTTACGGCGGCAGTTCGCTCGTCACGTTTTGCAGCGCGGTCGGGATACTCGATTCCGTTGCCCGGCGAGAGCCGCGTATGTCGTTGTTGAAAGCCGCTTCGGGTTGAAAGGTCTCCACGCGCGGTTTGAGCGCGGTCGGCATACTATGGTAATAGACGATCGTCTTAGGACGACAGGAGACGACAATGGCAAAATACATAATAGAGGGAGGGCGCGAGCTTTACGGGTCGCTGACGGTCAGGGGCGCCAAAAATTCGGTGCTGACGCTGCTCGCCGCATCCATACTCACTCCCGAAACGGTGATATTGAACGACTGTCCCGACATCAGCGACGTTGCCGTAATGCTTCAGATATTGCGCAAGCTGGGCTGCAAGGTCTCCCGCAGAGACTCAAGCATAGAGATAGACAGTTCGGGACTTCATTCGTACAAGATCGCGTGCGATCCGGCAAAAGAACTGCGCTCGTCGGTATTCATGCTCGGTTCGCTCTTGTCGCGCATTAAGCGCGCGAGGGCAGTATATCCGGGTGGGTGCGACATAGGGCTGCGCCCGATCGACATACATCTTGCCGGGCTCAGAGAACTCGGCGTTACGATAGGGGAGAGGCACGGACACATCGACTGCGACGGCACGCATGCGCACGCCGCAGATATAGTTCTTGATCTGCCCAGCGTGGGCGCGACCGAAAATCTGATCATGGCGTGCGTATTTCTCGATGGGATAAGCGTGCTGCGTAACTGCGCGAAAGAACCGGAGATAGTCGATCTGCAAAACTTCCTCAACGCGATGGGCGCAAAGGTGCGGGGCGCGGGCGGGAGCGTGATCACGGTCGAGGGGGTGAAGCGACTGCACGGAGTGGAATATACGCCGATCCCCGACAGGATAGTCGCAGGAACGTGGCTTATCGGGGCGGCAATGTGCGGCGGCAAACTGACCGTCGAGAACGTCTGCCCCGAACATATCTCGTCACTTCTTGCCAAATTGCCCAAAAGCAGTTGCAAAATATACCCGCGCGATGGTAAAATAGCTATCGAAAGCAAGGGACGTCCGCCGGCGGTGGCAAAAACGGAGACGATGTACTACCCCGGCTTTCCGACTGACCTGCAGGCTCAGATGACCGCGCTCCAATCCGTTTCGGACGGCACGGCTGTCATCGTAGAGAACATCTTCGAGACGCGCTTTCGCTCCGCCGTAGAGCTGTGCAAGATGGGAGCGGACATCACCGTGTCGGGCAACACTGCCGTCGTCAGAGGAGTGGAGAGCCTCTACGGCACGCGTGTGACCGCGACCGATCTGAGAGGCGGAGCTTCGCTCGTACTCGCCGCTACTGCGGCGCAGGGACGAAGCGAGATAGACGAGATTCATCACATCGACAGGGGATACGAGGACCTTTCGGTCATCCTGCCCTCGGTCGGAGTCAAAATAACGAGAGAAGGTTAGAAATGAACAAGAGACTTGTCATCATGTTTGCCGCAATCGCGGCGGTCGCAGTGATCGTCGTGGTCTGCTGCGTGCTGTTTACGGTCGGCGGCGTGGAAGTGAAAGCGGTGACAGGTCTCGAACTGACCGACGAACAGGTTTCGGGCATCGTCGCCGCGTCAGGCATAAGCGGAGGCGGCAGCATCTTCGCCGTAGATGAGAGCGCCGCGATCGCCGCGATAGAAAAGGCTTATCCTACGCTCGGAGTGGTGACGATCGAACGAGTCTTTCCCCGCGGCGTGATCATCAAGATAATGCGTCGCGTCGGCGTCGTCGCCGTCAAGATCGCCGACGAAGAACACTATGCGGTCGTCGACCGCGACCTTAAAATAGTTTCGTTCGCCTATAAGGACGAACTCGGTTCGCTTTCTCTCGTAGAGGGCTATTCCGTTTCGGGCACAGACGAAGAGCTGCTCGGCGCTTTCCTCAACAAGGAAAGAGCGGGCTGGCTCGAAGAGGTGATAGACGGGGCGGAGCAGTGCTATCTGACTGAGGACAGGCTCGGGGAATTTGCGCCGAATATCCGCTATTTCCCGGCACAGGAGGGCGAGGGCGCGGGCAATGTGGTCGTGAGTACGCAAAGCGGCTGCGATTTGGATATACCGCTCGATTCGGACGTCTCCGAAATGTTCGTCGCCGCATACGCGCTGCTCGACGCCCGCTTGGAGGGCGGACAGTCCGTACAAGGCACGATACGCTTTGACGGAAGCTGGAGCTTTGTGCCGGCGGGATAAATCTCATATGCGCATATGCGCATATTTTAATTAAAAATATTTAATTATTTTATTGACATTGCCGCCGCGCTTCTCTATAATAAGACTATGAAGGAAATTTGGGTGCTCGACATCGGTTCCGGCAAGCTGGTTTTCTTGTCGGGCAGAAAGACGTCCTCGGGGCTGTATTCGATCTCAAGGCTGTCGACTGTCGACTACGGCGGCTTTTTTGACGGAGAATGGCTGTCGCCGGATACGCTCGCGCAGGACATCGCGTCGGTGATGCCGCAGGGCGTAAAGCGTCCGCAGACGCTCTATGTAGGCGTTCCGTGCGATTTCCTTCAGTACCGCAACAACAGCGTGCCTTACCGTTTCGACGGAGTGAGGACGGTCACTCGCGGCGACGTGGACAAGCTGTTCGCCAGGGGCAACATCTACGGTTCGGACAGACGCCGCACCGTGATAGCGACGGCGGCTTGCGGTTTCAGACTTGACGCGAACGTCTTTGCGGTCGACCCCGTGGGGAAGCAGACCGAGACGCTCGACGCAGACGTCACATATATCTTGTGCGACAACGCGTTTTGCTCGACGATATCGGACGCGGTGAGAGAATACGGTTTCAGGGAGATCTGTTTTGTCTCGTCATTTTGGGCGGAGTGTTCGTCTCTTCTCGACCGCTTTGTCCGCGCCCGGGGCGTGATAGCCGTCGACGCGGGCTATTCCGCCACTTCGGTCGCATACGCGCTCGGCGACGGTTTCGACGGCTTTTGCGCTATGCCGTTCGGCTGCGCGACGATCGCGGGAGAATTGGCGGAGACGTTTTCACTCGACTGCGACGAGTCTGTCAGGCTGCTTGACGAGGTAAACCTCGGCTACGGCGACGACGAGACATATATGCTCGATACGGGCGACGGCGTAGCGTCGTTTCCTTCGGCAGCGGTACACGACGTCGTGCGCGGCGGGCTTGATCGTCTGATCTCGGTAATCAAGTCGCTGAAAGACGGTTCGGACGCCGATATATACGTCACGGGCGGAGGGCTTGCCTCCGTCAAAGGCGCGCTTGCCTATATCGGCGGCGCAACGAATACAAATCCCCGGATGTTCGCCCCGGGCGTTCCGATGTACTCCAAGCCATGGCTATCCTCGGCATTCGGCACGTTCGACGCGGCGCACAGGACGGAGAGCGGCAATTCGCCGCTCGGCAGACTATTAGACAAGATACGGAGGTAAATTTTATGCCCGATCAGGTTACCGGAGCAGCAAGGATCAAGGTCATCGGCGTGGGCGGAGGCGGCAACAACGCCGTCAACAGGATGATCGAAGCGGGGATAGAGAGCGCGGAGTTCGTCGCGGTCAACACCGATATGCAGGCGCTCACTCTTTCTAAAGCCCCGACAAAGATACAGATAGGCGCGAAGCTCACGGGAGGGCTTGGCGCCGGCGCAATGCCCGAGATCGGGCAAAGAGCGGCGGAGGAGTCCATCGAGGAGCTGCGCGAACAGCTCAAGGGCGTAGACCTGCTGTTCATTGCCGCAGGTATGGGCGGAGGTACGGGTACGGGCGCTGCGCCCGTGATCGCCAAGTTGGCGAGAGATATGGATATCTTGACGATAGCCGTCGTCACCAAGCCGTTCCCGTTCGAGCATCAAAAGCGTATGGCGAACGCTATCGACGGCATCAACAAATTGCGTAACTACGTGGACACGCTCCTCGTCGTTCCCAATGCTAAGCTGCTCGAAGTCCTTCCCGCGCGCACGCCGGTCGTTGAGGCGTTCCACCGCGCAGACGACGTGCTTTGTCAGGCAGTGCAAAGTCTCAGCAATCTGATCGCCGTGCCGGCGATGATAAACCTTGACTTTGCGGACGTGCGCACGACGATGAGGCGCAAGGGGCTTGCCCATATCGGTCTGGGGGTGGGCGAGGGCGAAGCCAAGATGATGGACGCGGTCCGCGCCGCGATCCAAAGCCCGCTGCTTGCGACCACCATTGCGGGCGCTACAGACGTCATCATCAACGTTGCGGGCGGCGACGATCTTGCGATAGACGAGGTCAACGAGGCGGTCAGCCGCGTCAAAGACGTTATTTCTCCCAACGGCAACGTTATCTTCGGCATAGGATACGACAACAAGCTCAACAACACCGCCGTCGTAACTCTGATCGCTACGGGCTTCGACGACACTCAGCAAGACCTTGAGGAGGAGAAACCCGCGCCCATGCGCGATCCGCAGGAAGGCGCTCAGCGCAAAAACTTCGACGACATCTTCCGCAAGAGTGAGGAACGCCGTCCCGGCGAATACAACAACGGTCTGGGCGCGAGCAATCCGGTGATCGACGAGTACAACAGGCGCAACAACGCCGCCGTCGACGCTCTGTACGGGCGCAAGGACGATCAGGCAAAGCAGCAGCCGTCTTTCGACAGATTTGCTTCCGAGAGCAAGTATGACGGCGGACGCTACGACGACCGCAGAGGTCTGGACGAGCGCAGGGGATACGACGACGCCGCCGGATACGGCAGACAGCGCGCTAACGAGTACGATCGCGCGCCGGAGCCAAAAACCGAGGATAAGAACGGCGGCAATATGCCCGCGTTCCTGCGTATGTTGAGGGGCAAAAACAACAAATAAGCATTACACGTTTTGCGGACGGCGCGACGCCGTCCGCTTTTTCATGTGCCGCAATGCGGCGTTTTCCGCCATTATACCGCAAAGAAAAAGAAAGATTTCGCGCGCCGAAAATGCTATCATCGAAGTATGTTCGGATTTGCGGAATTTGAGGTTGCGTCTGCAGGGATCTGCGGCGCGTTCTGTTCGGCGACAGCGCTTAGGATATCGTCTCGGCGCGGGCGTTTCGCCGTCGTAGCGTCGGCAATCGTTTTTGCTTTGTCTGTGTGGATAAAAGCTTATTTTGCACCGAGAGCATGGCAGCTGCTCTCTGTCGCCGCGCTGCTCGTTTCGTCGCTGCTTACCGCGCACGGAGACGCTCGCAAAATCGTCGCGGTATCTGTCGCCGAAGTTGCGGCGGCGCTTGTATATTGCGGAGTTTACGGCGCCTTTTCGTCATACGGTCAGATAGTAGCCGTTGCGTCCGCCGGCGCGTTTTGTCTTGTCGGTCATTTCGCCGTATGCGCCGTCTGCGCAGCCGTTGCAAGGAGCGGGCGCAAACGCGATTACGGCGCGGAAGTAAATGTCAGCGTAGCGGGCAGACGGGTCAATGTCGCAGGATTTTGGGACAGCGGCAATTCGCTTACGTTCAGGGGTATGGAGCCCGTCGTAGTCGTCGGCGCGGACGGAGCGGGAATTCTTGATGGCGCGCGCGTCGCGGGACAGATGATCGTGTCGAGCGTTTGCGGAAAAACGCGGCGCACGGCATACTTCATAGACGAACTGACCGTGCGCGACGCCGACGGAGAGAAGTCGTTCAAAGACGTGGTGGCGATCGGCGCGGACAGTGCGTTCGACGGCTTCAAAATACTGCTCAATTGCGGGCTGAACGGCTAAGGAGGGAATATGTTTGCAAAACTTATCGCATGGATTAAACGCCTTTTGGGGCGAGCTGAAGGCGAAGTTGCTTATCTTTCGGGAACGGATCAGCTCCCCGAACCGCTTTCGCCCGAAAGAGAGAGGGAATTGACCGCGCTGTCGGCAGCGGGAGACGTCGAGGCGCGAAACGAACTGATCGAACACAATCTGCGTCTCGTCATCTTCATAGCGAAAAAATTCGATTCGTCGGGCATAGACATGGACGATCTCATCTCGGTTGGGACGATAGGACTGATCAAGGCTGTCAAGTCGTTCGACGACGGGAAAAAGATCAAACTCGCCACATATGCGAGCCGCTGTATAGAAAACGAGATACTGATGCAGCTTCGCAAGAGCGTGCGTTCGCGCGGAGAGCTCTCTCTCGACGAGCCGCTCAACGTGGATTGGGAGGGCAACGTATTGCTGCTGTCCGACGTACTCGGCACGGAGAGCGACACGGTCGGTAAAGACTTGGAAAAGGACGAGGAAAAGAGCGTGCTGCTGCAATGTTTCGACGGTCTGGATCCGCGCGAAAAACAGATCGTCAAGATGAGATTCGGTCTGCTCGGCGCCGCGCGTAAGACTCAAAAGGAGATCGCCGACATCATGGGGATCTCGCAGTCTTATATATCGAGATTGGAAAAAAGAGTGATGGCGAAACTCAAAAAGGAATTGTCGTCCAAGATGTGATCGCCGTCAAAGGCTTGCGCTTTGCGTCGTTTTTTAGTAATATTGAGCTATGAAGATATTGTTAGTAAACGACGACGGAGTGTACGCGCCGGGTCTGCACGCCATGGCAGACGCGCTTTGCAAAGATCATGAGGTTTTCATCGTCGCTCCCGACCGCGAACAGTCGGGATGCGGCCACAGCCTTACTTTTCATCAACCGCTCAACTTTGCGCCCGTTTCGTTTGACGGCGGCAGGACGGCTTATTCGCTGCACGGTACGCCCGCAGACTGCGTAAAATTCGGTATAGACGTAATCCTCGGTTTCAAGCCCGATCTCGTCGTCAGCGGCATCAACAACACCTGCAACATAGGTACGGATATCGTCTATTCGGGCACGGTCAACGCCGCGCTCGAAGCATGCCTTCACAAGGTCAAGGCGATCGCGGTATCATACGACAATACGGACGGCGACTATGCGTACGTCGCAAAGTTCGTCGCTCGCAACGCCGCGCTGCTCGCAGATATGCTGCCGGCAGACTGCAATACCGTTTTCAACCTCAATTTCCCCTGTCCGCAAAAAGATCTCAAGGGCGTGCGCATAGCGCGAACCGGCGACAGGTTCTATCACGACGAATATCAATTTGTGCCCGGAAAGGGCTACTTCATCACCGGACATCCCGTGTCCGCCGAGGACAACGATCCGGAGTCGGACGTCGTGCTTTGCGAGCAGGGTTGGGCAACGGTCGCGCCGGTGCGCGTATATCTCAACGACGACGCGCTGTGGTCGCGTCTCAAAGAGGTGAGGTTTTGAGAGCGGTGGTCGTCGGCGCGGGCGCGGCGGGACTTCTGTGCGCAGGTATGCTCGCTCATTCCGGCGTCGAAGTCCGCGTGATCGAGCGCAACGAAAAGGCGGGCAAAAAACTCTATATCACGGGCAAGGGCAGATGCAATCTGACCAACGACTGCGATGTGAGGACTTGGCTCGACGCAACCGTATGCGGCGCAAAATTTTTGTATTCGGCGGCTTATTCGTTTCCTCCGTCCGCGACCAAAGAATTTTTCAGCGATCTCGGATTGCGGCTCAAAACGGAGCGCGGAGGCAGAGTATTTCCCGCGTCCGACAAGTCGTCCGACGTCATCAAAGCGTTGACGGGGTATTGCGGGAGCGGCGGCGTCGATTTTCTGTTCGGCAGACGCGTTGACGGTCTTGTCGCTAAGGACGGAAAAGCCGTCGGAGTACGTTGCGGCGACGATATTTACCGCGCCGACGCGGTTGTCGTGGCGACGGGCGGCGTTACCTATCCGTCCACGGGCAGCACCGGCGACGGCTATGCGTTTGCAAATTCCGTCGGCGTCAACGTCGTGGCGCCAAAGCCGACTCTTGTTCCGCTGAAAGCGCGCGGTATCGACGGTTTGGCAGGGCTAGCGCTCAAAAACGTCGTTTTTTCGATAATCATAGAAGGAAAGGAGAGGGCGAGCGCGTTCGGCGAAATGAATTTTACTAAAAGCGGCGTAGGCGGACCGATCGTGCTTCAATGCTCGTCTTTTACGGCGGGATCGCGCGGTACGTCCGGAGAATATCCGCCCGGTACGCAGGGTGCGATCGACTTCAAACCCGCGTTGGACGAAGCGACTCTTGACGCGCGGCTTGTAAGGGAGTTAGCGGCCTGTCCGACCGCAGCGATCGATGCCGTTGCGGCGAGACTTTTGCCGCGGACGATCGTAAAGCGAGTGCTTGCTTCGAGCGGCGTCGACGCGCGGTCGCGCGCGGCGGATGTATCCAAGGAGCAGCGCAAAAAACTCGTCGCCGTACTCAAACATTGGACTTTTCCGCTGACCGGTGCGGAGGGGGCGGAACAGGCGGTCGTCACTTCGGGCGGCGTAGACGTGTCCGAACTCGATCCGCGCACAATGCGCTGCAAAAAGGTAGAAGGGCTGTACTTTGTCGGAGAGACGATCGACGTCGATTCGCTGACGGGCGGATTTAATTTGCAAAACGCGTGGGCGACAGCGGCGGCAGCGGCTCGCGCGATCGTGAAAAGCGCGTCCAATGTGCGTCCATGACTTGCTTTTTAGGCGCGCGGTGTGTATAATTATCATATAAATATCGGTTTCTTCGGAGATACTCATGATAAACATAGCGATCGACGGACCTTCGGGTGCAGGCAAGAGTACTATCGGAAAGATGCTCGCCGCAAGGCTCGGAATAACTTACCTCGACACCGGCGCGATGTACAGAGCAGTCGCGCTCTATGTGGTGAGCAAGGGCGTTTCGCCCCTTGACGAAAAGGCGGTGATCCCGCTCCTGGACGAGATAACGATTTCGTTTTCGGACACTCCGGAACGCAACATCCTGCTCAACGGCGAGGACGTTTCGACAGCGATCAGACGCCACGATATCTCCAAGGCGGCGTCGGACGTCTCCAAGATCCCCGCAGTCAGGATGTTTTTGGTCGCCATGCAGCGCAGGATAGCCGCCGAGAGCGACGTCGTGCTGGACGGGCGCGACATCACCAGCTATGTGCTTCCCGACGCAAAATTCAAGTTCTTTTTGACGGCGGACGTAGAAGAGAGGGCGCGGCGCAGATTTGAGGAGTTGCGCGCAAAGGGCGCCGACATTGACTACGAAACGGTGCTTGCAGACATTAAAGACAGAGATCACAACGATTCGCACAGGGCGTTTGCGCCGCTGACAAAGACGGAGGACTCCGTCCTCATCGACAGCACGCGCCTTAGCGCGGACCAAGTAGCGGAGGTCATCACGGACTATGTCCTCGGAAAAAAGAAAAAAGGTCAAGAATAAATACAACGACAGCCCCAATCTGTTTTACCACATCCTCGGCTTTATAGGCAGAGGTTTGATGCGCATTGTTTGGTTGCCGCGCACGGTCTATTTTGCGGAAAAATTCCCCAAAGAAGGCAGCGTGATGTGTATATGCAACCACTATTCGATTATCGACGCTTGCGTCGTTTACCACAAATTATTCAGGTTCAAAGGACGCATCGCGGTCAAAGCGGAGGCGATGAACAATCGCTTTGTAGGCAATTTTCTGACCGCGCTCTGCCGCGCGATAAGCGTGTCGAGAGGGGATTCGGACATCGGCGCGATCAAAGAGATGTTCAAAGAGATCAATTCGGGCGGCAAAGTGCTTATCTTCCCCGAGGGAACGCGCAACAAGGACGGCAATTCTAAGACGTTGCTGCCTTTCAAAGAAGGCGCGGTCACGCTTGCGCTCAAAACAAAGACGCAACTCGTTCCGACGCTGTACTATTGCCGTCAAAAGCCGTTCGGCTTCAAGGGAAACAAACTGATCGTCGGCGACCCCATCGACTTGTCGAGATTTTATGACAAGCCCCTTCGTGACGTTAAGGACGAAGCCAACGCATACGTGATCGCAAAAATGAACGAGCTGCGCGCGCAGATAGACGAGATCGTCGAGAAATACCGCGGTTCTCTAAAAAAATATCTTGCCGCGCACGCAGCAGACGCTCAGGGCGGATCTGCGGCAGGCTCTGACGCGGAGATCACGGAGTGAAGATAGTCATCGCCAAGGGCGCGGGGTTTTGTATGGGGGTCAAAGGCGCGGTCGACGCCGCGATGAACACGCCCGGAAAACGCGTCACGCTCGGCAAACTCATCCACAACGACTATGTCAACGACAAGCTGGCGCAAGCGGGCGTCGGCACGATAAATTCGCTTGACGAGTACGTCGGCGGCACTGTCATCATCCGTTCGCACGGAGTGGGCGAGGACGTCTATCGGGAGCTGGAAGAGAAGGGCATCCCGTTTGTCGACGCGACTTGTCCTTTTGTCAAAAAGATACACTCTATCATCAAGCGCGAAGTGGATAGAGGAAGGCGTATCATCGTCATCGGAGGGAAGGATCATCCCGAGGTCGCAGGGCACGTCGGCTGGGCTAAGGGCGGCGCCGTCGTCGTGGACGACGTTGACGATGTTCGGGCTTTGGATATCGAGGGGGAATATGCGGCGGTGGTGCAGACGACGTACAGCGCGAAAAAATACGAAATTTTGCGTCGAATGCTCGAAAATCGATGCAAAACGCTTGATATATACAATACTATTTGCTATACTACAACAGAACGGCAGAAACAGGCGGAAGAACTTGCCTCCGAGTGCGACGCAATGATCGTCATCGGCAGCGAGTCAAGCAGCAATACCGGAAAACTTTACGATATATGCAAAGCCGTCTGCCCGGACACGTATTTGATACGAAACATAGCCGACGTCAAGTCGGTTGCAGCAAAAAATCATAAACTTCTCGGCGTAACAGCCGGGGCGTCGACTCCCCGTGAGTTGATGACGGAGGTAATCAAACAAATGAGTGACACTCAAAACAGCAAAGAGACTTTTGAAGAACTTCTGAAAGAGTCCGAAAGATCCGCTAAGAGGTCGATGGACATCAGAGCGGGCAAAACCTACACCTGCACGGTTATCAGTGCAACTCCCGAAGGCATTTACGTCGGTTTCGGCGGTAAGAAAGACGGCTTCATCGACAAGTCGGAAGTCGAACTCGACGGCGTTACATACGATCCCGCAAACTATAAGTCGGGCGACAAGTTCGACGCTATGGTCATCGAAAAGTCGGGCAGAAAGGACAAGAACGACGAAGTAGCTTTCTCCAAGAAAGCCGTTGACAAGCGCGTCAAAGAGGACAAAGAGGCGGAAGAGGCCATCCGCGGCGGCGATTTTACCGTCGTCGTCGACAGAGCGGTCAAGGGCGGCCTCGAAGCGAAGCTGGGCAGCTACAAGATCTTCATTCCCGCGTCGCAGATCCGCATCGGCTTTGTCACCGATCTTGAAAAATATGTAGGCAAGCAGCTCCGTCTGCGTGCGATAGAGCCCAAGAAGAAGGGTGAACAGGCTCCCGCCGAGGTCGCCGAGTCGGCGGCTCAGGAAGTCGAGGCAGCCGAGGTCGAGACTCAGGAGACTGCGGCGCAGGAAACCGTCGAGGCTCCGGCAGAGGAGAAGAAACCCCTCGAGATCTCTAAGAGACGTTCCATAGTCGCGTCTCAACGCGTCATCCTCGAAGAGGAGAAAGCGCGCAAAGAAGAAGAACTTTGGGCGAAACTCCAGGTAGGTGCGATCGTCAAGGGCAAGGTCAAGAGACTGACCGACTTCGGCGCTTTCGTCAGCGTTTACGGATTCGATTGCCTCGCGCATATCTCCGATCTTTCGCATTACACGATCTCCAACCCCTCCGAGGTGCTTGAGATCGGCAAGACTTACGATTTTGTCATCCTCCGCGCCAGCAGGGAGAACGGCAGAGTTTCACTCGGCTACAAGCAGTTGCAGAAAAAGCCCTACGAGATTGCCGCGGAGAAGTATCCGGTCGGTTCCGTCGTCACCGGCAAGGTAAGAGGCGTATTCAAGTACGGTATCTTCGTGTTGATCGAGCGCGACGTAGACGGTCTCGTCCCCGTTTCGGAGCTTGCAAACCACTATGTCAAGGACCCCGCCGACCTCTACAAAGAGGGCGACGAAGTCACCGCCAAGGTCATCAAGTTCAACGACAACAAGATCACACTCTCCATCAAGGCTTTGCTGCCGCAGGAGAGCGCAGATGTCGAGATCTCGGATGAGGAATATCAAGAGGCGAAAGAAAAGAGAGCTTCCCGCAACGCGAAGAAGTTTGAACATGCAGCTGCAGGCGCAGCCGCTCCCCGCAAGAGACAAGCCAAGAAGACGGACGACCCCAACGAGGTCACTTCGTGGAAGTCGGAGTCGGGCAGCGCGACCTTCGGAGATCTGTTCAGCATGATAAACTTCCCCGATGGGGAGGAAGCAGCCGAGGAAGCTGCTCCCGCCGAGGAATCCGCAGAGGACAACAAGGACTGATCCGTGTATTTACGCTCCCCGGCGTCAGTCGGGGAGCGTTTTTCGCAAAGCAAAACGTCCCGAAAAGCAAAGCGCTTTACGCCTGCGACGGCGCAGCTTAAATTATTTTGCAAATTCGCAAAAAAGTGCTGTCAAATCGTTGACAAAGCCGCTCCCCTTATAGTATATTTTAGAAGTCGCACGGAGCGGAACAGCGGGGTGTGGCGCAGTTGGTAGCGCGCGTGGTTTGGGACCATGAGGCCGGGAGTTCGAGTCTCTTCACCCCGACCAAAGCAATAACGTGGGCCATTAGCTCAGTTGGTTAGAGCAACCGGCTCATAACCGGTCGGTCCAAGGTTCGAGTCCTTGATGGCCCACCACAAACAAGATAATATGGTTCGGTAGTTCAGCTGGTTAGAACGCTAGCCTGTCACGCTAGAGGTCGAGGGTTCGAGTCCCTTCCGAATCGCCAAAATATCTTATGAGTGGTAGC
>CALWKU010000009.1 GCA_944381345.1 uncultured Christensenellaceae bacterium | reverse complement strand
ATAGCGACGACTTCGTAACCTTCGGCGCCGAACATCTGTCTGAACGCAAGTCTGCCGATGCGGCCGAAGCCGTTGATAGCTACTCTGACATTTGCCATAATATATAGTCCTCCAAAAATAATTCCGTATTGTCCCTTTTCGGGTTCGCAATAATTTTAACAATTATCACGAAGTTTTGCAACCGATTTATATCATTTTTTGCGTTTTGCGCATTTTGCGCGTCAACGCACGGGAGAGCCCTCATCGATTTCGAGCCAATTGCGGTTGCCCTCGTCGATCGCCGCATCGATCGCGGCGCCGAGCGCATTCCCTTGGATAGGCGTGATCACCAACACTCTTCCTGCGCTTGTCCCGTCAAAAGCGGTCGTATCTATCTCGCAGTCCGAATTCTCGATGTATATGCGAACTTGTCCTTCGGTGGAATCTTTATCTTTTTCGCAATCCTTGAAACAATAGGCGCCGATCTTCTCCACCGTCGAGGGGATATTGATCCTGCCCTTGACGCCGGCGAGCGCATAGGGCGCAAGTTCGGTGATGTCGTTTTCGTATGCATAGTCCATGAGGAAGTGGAACGCATTATTGTTTGCTCCGTCCCATTCGGACAAGTCGGGCTTGTTGTTGCACTTTGCCGGGTCAAACGCGCCGATATAAGCATATACGATCTCGCCGGTCGAATCGGTCAGGATGTAGTGACTCCTGTTCTTGTTGACGAGAGAACCGTTCGCGTCCGTCTTGAAGTAGGTGTACGAGGTCAATTGCACGAATCTGTAGCCGGACGCCTCGCTGAGGAACTTGATGTCGATCGAATCGGTCACCTCTGACGCAACGCCGCCCGCAAACGCTCCGTCGCCGACGGATGTGATCTGCTTGCCGATCTCAAAGCTCTCAAGGTGTTTACAGCCGTAGAATGCAAGTTCGGGGATCGTAGTGATCTCTTCGGGCAGCTTGTTGTTGCCGGTATTGTCGGCAGGACCGATCTTCTTGAGGGCGGAGCAATTCATAAACACGCCCGTACCTATCGCTTTGAGAGCGCGCGTGCCGTCCTCTTCTCTCGCCGCAAATTCGACGGTCTTCAAATGGGTGCAGTCTTTGAACGCGTAGTTGGACACGGTGACGACTTCCGCCGGAATGACTATCGTAGTGAAAGAAGCATTGTCGTTGCCTTCGAAAGCGGATACGCCGATATATTTGAGGCTGTCGGGAAACGTGACCTTGCCGAGCTTGTTGCCGCGGAACGCGCCCTCGCTTATCTGCTCGACGCAGCTGCCTTCGGCGAAAGTCAATGTGGTGATGCTGTCGCAATTGTCGAACATACGCACAGCGATGTCTTTAAGCCCCGTACCTATCGTAACCGATGTCAGATCGCCGCAGTCCTTAAACGCCTCTTCGCCGACCTCGGTGACCGAATTAGGAATGACGAATTGCTTTTCTCCGATCGAGCCGGTGGTCTCAAGATCGGTGCAGCCCTCAAAAGCGTTTGCGCCTATCTTCTTGAGATTGGCGGGCAGCTTGACGCTCACAAGCCCGGTGCAGTCCTCAAAGGCGCTGTCCGGGATCTCGAGCAGAGCGTCGGGCAGTTTGACCGATTCCAACCTTGTGTTGCCCTTGAAGATGCCCTCCTCAAGCTCGATCATCGTGATATCTTCGCTGAAAATGACTTCGTTGACCGAAGTATTGTTGTCGAGAAAGCCCTCTTCGACAAGCGCGACGCGTCTGCCGGCGATACGCGCCGGGATGGTCACAGTCTCATTTTCGCCCTCGTAGGCGGTGATGACGGCGGTGTTGCCGCTCGTGGAGTAGACAAACCCGTTGCTGCGCCTCTCGCCGTCCGACGACGAGTACGTGCCGATGAAATAGCCGCCGACCGCAACGAGTACGACCGCGATCACCGCTATCACGCAAACAAGGGCTATGTTCTGCTGTCTTGTCATAAAAACATCCTTTGTCCGTTTTGCCGCATTGCGGCGTTTATTATTATAGCACACGAACGCTTAATATACAATAAAATTACGCGCTTTTCGCAATATCGCTCATTTTGTCCTTGCGCCGGTGCGGAAATACGCGGCGACTGCGGCGGCTGTCTTGATCCCGTCGACTGCGGACGAAGTGATGCCGCCCGCATATCCCGCGCCCTCTCCGCAGGGCATCAGTCCCTTGACGGAACTGTGACAGCCGTCGTCGCGCAATATCCTCAGCGGCGACGACGAGCGCGTCTCGGGACCCGTAAGCAGCGCGTCGGGGCTGTCGAAACCTGCGATCTTGCGCCCGAATACGGGCAGCGCGGCGCGTATACCGTCGACGACGGCTCGCGGCAGCACGGCGTCGAGGTCGCAAAATGTCACTCCCCTCGGATAGGTGGGCGACACCTCGCCGGGAGCGTTTACGCCGTTGCCGATCAGCGCGCCCGCCGCCATACAGACCGCGCGGAAGTTTCCGCCCGCAGCGGCAAAGGCTTTGCGCTCGATCTGCCGCTGAAAGCGCATTCCCGCAAGCGCGTCGTCCGCGCCGAAATCGCCCTCGCGCACGCCGACGAGCAGCGCGCTGTTGGCGTTGACGCCGTCTCTTGGGCTGTAACTCATGCCGTTTGTGACCGTACCGCCCGCCTCGGACGCCGCGGCGACGACATAGCCGCCCGGGCACATACAAAAGGTGTAGCACCCTCTGCCGTCGTCCGTCCTGCACGCCAGCTTGTAGTCGGCGGGAGGCAGCGCGCCTCTTGCTCTGCCATATTGAGCGAGGTCGATCGCGCTTTGAGTATGCTCCACCCTGACGCCGACCGCGAACGGCTTTGGCGTCATCAGCACCTTGCCGTCCAGATATTCGAACACGTCGCGCGCGCTGTGCCCTACCGCAAGCACGCACACGTCTGTATCGATAGTATATTCGCCGCCCTCGCCTACGACGCGCACCGATCTCAGCGCGCCGTCGGACGCATCGAAACCTACGAACTTAGAGCCGAAGCGCACTTCTCCGCCCGACTTCTCGATCTCTCGGCGCATATTGGCGACCACTCGGACGAGCCTGTCCGTGCCTATATGAGGCTTTGCGTCGACGGTCAATTCCTCTCCTCCGCCCATATCCGCGAAAGTTTTGAGTACGGTCGCGGTCAGCGTGTCGGAAATACCTGTCGCCAGCTTGCCGTCCGAAAAAGTACCCGCGCCGCCCTCGCCGAACTGCACGTTGCTTTCGGGATCGAGCGGTCCGCCATCCGCAAACGATTTGACTTTGGAAAGCCGCCTGTCGACGCGCTCTCCGCGCTCCAACACGACGGGCTTGAAACCGGCGTATGCGAGCGTGAGCGCGCAGAACAGCCCCGCGGGACCGCTGCCGACGACGACGGGGGGTTTGAAGTCCGAAGGAGGGGCGATACCGCGCGCGATCTCGCGCAAAGTCTTGCAGCGGCGGTATTCGTCAAAGCCGCGTTTGCGCGCGCGTCTCTCCGCGTCGGCGGACATCGCCACGCCCACCGAGGCGACATATCTGATGTCGGGTCTGCGGCGGCAGTCGAGCGACAGTTTGAGCAGTTCCGCCGATTTTACTTCGGTCGGTTTGACGTGCAGCGCCTCCGCCGCCCTGCGCGCAAGCAGCGCGTTGTCGAAGTCGAGAGGCAGGGTGACGCCGTTGAGTTTTATCATCTCTCCTCCGCGATCGAACGCGCGCACGCAGCCGCGCTCGACCAAGCCCATTGCAGGTTGTATCCGCCGCAATCGCCGTCGACGTCGAGCGCCTCGCCGATCGCATAAAGTCCGTTGTGCAGACGCGACATCATCGTCGTCGGGCAAAAGTCGTCGAGCGCAAGTCCGCCGCAGACAACCTGCGCCTGTTTGACGGACGGCGTCCCCGAGATCTTCACCGTCGGGCGCATGGCGGCGCACAATGCGTCGATCCGATCGGCGGTCTTTGCGCCGCCCGATATACCGGCAAGCGCGGCGAGCTTTTCGCCCAATGCGCGCGGCACAAAGCCTATCGGCGCGACCCTCGCCTCTCGGACGGGCGACGCTGCGAATATGCGCGCCATTTCCTCGTCCGTAAAGTCGGGCGCAAAGTCGAGTTTGAGTTCAAAAGCGCGAGCCCCTTTCCTCAAAGCGCGGGCATACGCGCTCGACAGCTCCATCGCAAGCATGCCCGAGACGGCGTCGTCGCGCATAAGCGCCTCGCCCCTTTTCTTTGCGACGGGCGCGCCGTCGGCGTAAAGCGTGCCCTCGGCGTACGCCCTGACCCCGGACGCGCCTTTGAACACGTTGGTCGGAAGCGGCGCGATCGCGGGGACGCGCTCCGTAACTCCGACGCCGAGCGCGGACATCAGCGACAGCGAATCGGTACCGCTCGTAGCGTTGCTGCCGCAGGCAAAAACGGCGCGTTTCGCCGAGTAGACGCGCGTTTTGCCGTCCACGGACGCGCTTGCAGACCAAATATCTCCTCTTCTCTCAATAGCGGTCACGCGCGCCGATACCCGAACTTCACAATCGCCGAGCGCGGCGACGAGCGCGTTGACGACGCAGCCCGAATTGTTGCCGTAGGGATAGATCCTGCCTTCCGTCTCGCGCAGCGCGACGCCGAGCGACGCGAAAAAACCGCGCGTGTCGTCGACGCCGAACGAAGCCAGCGCGGGCGCAACGAACTCGGGCGCGTTGTAGTGCGAGGGCGACATATCGGCGTTGGACGCATTGCAGCGTCCGTTGCCGGTCGCGGCAAGCTTGGTCAGTACGCGCGCTCCGCCCTCGAGAACAAGCACTCGCTTGCCTTTGCGGGCAAGCATGACCGCGCATGCGCACCCCGCCGCGCCGCCGCCGACGACGGCGACGTCGAAGTGTTGATCGTCGATCTCGTCTTTCATGTCTTCATTATAACAGCTTTGCGCCCGCGAGCGCAACCGCCGCGCCGCATTTTGGGCGACAAAAAGGCACGCCCCGAAGGACGTGCCCGCGTTTGACGTTTTCAGCCCGCGATCACCGTGACGACGGCGTTGTTGCCGTTCGCGGTGGTGTAGGTGATCGTCGTGCTGACCAGAGCGCCGCTTTCGCGGTTTGCGATGATGGTCAGTTTGCCGCCGTCTTTGACGTCGGAGATCCCGAGGAAACTCGCGGGGTCGATGATGTTGGCGGTGTAGACGGAGTTGTTCCCGTCGCGGGTGATATCCGTACTCGAGAAATAGCTCGCGTTGAAGTTGAGCTTGCCCGATCCCGTCAGCTTGTCGGTGATCGAAGGAGCCTGTATGCCGTCTATGATCGTCTCCTTTTCTCCGTCGGGCTTAGATGAATCGTAAGAATAGATCTCTCCGCCGTTTGCATCCGTCAATGTGACCTTTATCGTCGGGTTCGCGCCGGGATTTTGAGCGGAGACCCACATCTCTTCGGCTGTGAGTTCGGTCACGCAGCCTGCCGCGGTCGCGGCGACGAGCGCCGCGAGAGCGAACACGAGTAAAATGCAAATTCTTCTTTTCATATCACACCTCTCAGATGAATTTCCTCTTCGCAACGAAGAGAGCTATCGCAGCGGCGGTCACAGCGGCAGCCGCAGCCGCGGCAGCCTTGCCGGCTGTCTTGGCGGCGACGTTCTGGACGTCTTGGATGTCATTGTTGACGGCTGCGACGAACGCCTCGCGCATATCGGCGACTTGTTCGTATCTCGCGCTGTCCACGCCTTTCCTGTCCGCGTCGGTCAAGCCATCGTATTGAGCCTTGAGCGTCTCGTAGTCGGTCATGTTGGAGGCGGTGAAAGTCTCGCCGAAGAGCGCGAGCGTCTCGTTGAACTTGGCGGGATCGACGCCGGTGGAGACGGTGACGGGAACGGGATCGGTCGCCACGTGCGTCGCGTCTGCGGGAATGCTCAACGCGATGACGATGCCGTCCGTATCCTCGGCAAGACCCGTGATCGTGAGCTTGCCGCCTTCAGGGGTGACGTCTTTCGATGCTCCGCCGTTGACGCTGTATTGCACCTTGCCGGCAAAGTCCGCTTCACCGAAAGTGACGGAGATGACGACGTAGTTGTGGTGCGCCTCGACCGTACCGATCGTAATGCCGACCGCGTTCATTGCGTCCGTAGTGACGGGTTGCAGCTGCGCGGCTTCGGACTCGTTGTGGTTGGCGTCGCCGAGGTACTTGACCGTGACGCCGTATTCGGTGGCGGGAGCCAGTCCCGTCGCAACGCCGTTGTCGGACCAAGTCTTGCCTCCGTCGACGGAGAGCGCGACTTTCTTGCCCGACGCAGAAACTGCGGTCACGGAATCGGTCGTCACGGTGACCGTGATGTCACCCGCCGTGGGGACGCTTTGATCCGCCTTGTCTACGGTGAATTCGACTTCGATCGAGCCGTCGTAATTAGCCGTATCGGTCGGAGTGAGCGTGACGACATAGCTGCCGGCGTCGATCATCGCGCCGACCGCCTCGCCGTCCTTGACAGCATAGGCAAGCGTCATAGCGATCCCGTCGTTGCCGGTCGGGGTGACCGTGATCGCGCTGCCTGTGTAGGTTTCGGTTGTCTTATTAAGTCCGATCTCCATGTCGGAGATGTTCTTCTTTGCGACGCTCGCAGTCGCGGTGACGCTGCCTTTATAGTAATTATCGTCACCTGTGACGGTGAAGGTGTAGCTGCCCGCGCCGAGGACTTTGTCTACGGTCGCGCCGTCTTTGGCGATCGTCACGTCGATATGCTCGGTGACCGCAGCTCCGTTGATCTTGACCGTGTATTCGATCTCCGCTCCGGTATAGGTATCGTCATTGAGTTCCACGGAGACGTTTGCTTCGGAGATGCCGATCGCCTCGACGGTGAGCGTTCCTTTCGTGCAACTAAGCGTATAGTTGCCGGCGGCTTCGCCCGTGGCGGTCAATGCCAACGCATCGTCATAATTGCCCGGAACAAGACCTGTGATCTCTGCCGTGCCCGTATAGTTGTACGTAAACGCAAGTTTGCTCTGATCGCCGTCCACAACGCCGTCGATGGCGGTGTAATATTGCCCTTCGGTAACGGGAACGATGTTCTCCGAGCCGTAAGCGACCTTGCCGGGAGCGACGGTGACATTAAGCCGTTTTGGAGTGATCGTGACCGCGCCGGCGCCCTCTGCGAGGGAGACGACATAGTTGCCGATCGTCATGCTGTCGACGCCGCCCGCAAAGACAAGATGTCTGTTGCCGACGTTCTTGTTGTCAAAGACCAGATTGGCGTTGACGCCTTCGATCAAAGCCTCCGCATCGCCTTCGACATTTGCCAAAGTCGTATCCTCTACGGCTGTGATCTCGGTGACGGCGGGCACAGGGTCGCCGTACGTCGCAATGGCGGACGGCGTCGTCAATTGAACGGTGACGGCTCTTGGGGTAACGCTGAGCGCGGCGGAGGAGCAAGTGATGTTGTAGTTGCCCTTTGCTGCTTCGTCGACGGCAGCGGTCATATTGATCGCGCCTTCATAAACGTCAACTCCGTCGGTACTCGACTTAGCGGAGGAATACTCGACTTTGACATTGTCGGCAGCGAGAGCCGCGGCTTTGACGCCGTCCTCGTCGTCGGCGATGGTGTAGCCGCCGTAGACGATCTCGTCGCCATAGACGACGCTCACCGCGTCGGGAACGAGTTGCACGTCAAGCGGCGTGACCTCAACGTTGATCGTCACGGTGTACTGCTCCGCAGGATCGCCGGCAGCCGTCGGGAAATAGAACATTCCGTGGAGACTTTGCGCGATCGTCCATGTGGTCGAATAAGAGCCGACGTTGCGCACGGTGAAGTACGGCAATTTCGTATCCTCGGAGACTCCCTGCTCGACTATATCGTCGCCGGTGACGGTGAAGTCCTCGAAACTCAGTTTGCCGAGATCTCCAGCGGTGGTCGACGCGGCGAAACGGAACTTGATGTCCTCGCCGCGATAGGCGACTTTGATGTTGTAGGTGTACGGATGATCATCGTCGATCGCGGTCTCGCGGGTCAGGAATCCGCTCTCGGTCTCGCCGTAGATGACGTGGTACACCGCGGTGCCGCTGACGGTCAGCGTGCCGACGGGGTATGGCGCGTTGGGATATTCCGATCCCGATTTGCTTGAAGTCAATTCCAGCTCGTAGTTTCCGTAATTTGGATTGGCTTCGTTGAGTCTGATCGAGAAGAGGTAACTGCCAAGCCCGTTGATCACGGTCTCCGTTGTGTCTTCCTCGGCAAGAGCAAATATCTGCAACAGATAGTTGCCGCTCTCGTCCTCGTTGTCGTTGCCGCAGATCTCGCCGCCGATCGTATTGTGAGTGATACCTTCCTCGTAGGGGATCGATTTTCCGACGACGGACACATAATCCATCGCGGCGTCGAGCAATTGCAGACTCAACTTCATCCTGGCGATCTCGAAGCTCGGGAGCTGCTCGATGTCATAGTTCCTAGCGAACAGTTCATCTTCCCCGACGGGAGCTACCGCAAGCGTATATGTGTCGGCGTTGCGCGCCGAAGCGGCAGCCTCGTTGTCGGAGTTGACGTATAGGACTTGGAGCGCGTCCGTGTCGTAGATCGTCTGATCGTCCTCGATGATGCCGTCGAGCGAAGCTATCGTCACGCCGGTAAACTCCTGTCCGTTGTAGGTCATCGTGTTGTTTTCCGGGATGCCGGCAAACCCGATCTTCAACGGCGCGGGGGTGATGGTATAGCGGATCTCGTTGTCGCTTTCATCCGAAACACGGTAGCAAGCGAGCGTTTGATCGTTGATCGCGCCGACAAACTCGATCGCGGCGATATAGCTGCCTGCGTCCTTTGGCGCGTACTCGAGCTTGTTTTCGGGCTTGATCGCGCCGTCGCCGTCGTCCTCATAGTAGACGATAGCAAATTCGAGCTCATCGCCGGCTATCGCTCCGGTGGCGGAAGCATCGAACGAATACGCGGGCTTGTTGCCGTAGACGAACGTAGTCTCGTACGGAGTCGTAAAATTGAGCGTCAGCGGTCTTTGACCGACGTTTACGGTGATGGTCTTCGTAGCGGGATTGAAGTTGTCGGACTCGTAAGACAGCTCTATCGTATAATCTCCGACTGTGATCACCGCGTTGGTAAGCGGACCCGCCGTGATCGTGAACTTCACATCGCTGCCGACGGAGCCGATGTCCTTGTCCGCGGTGTTGTTCTTGTCGACGGGCTGGAAGTAAGCCGCGGTGCCCGCCTGTTGGTTGAGTCCCGACAGCGTTCTGACGGGCGACGCCGAATACACGAACGAAAAACTCTCGTCGCCGACAAACTCGAGGTCTGCCTTGGCGATGCCGTAATTGACCGTGACTGAAGTTTCGTCAAAGGAAATGACGTCGCTTGCGGTCAAGCCGGAGTTGTTGAGAATATAGTTGGCGACATCGTTGAGTTTCGCTACCATGCGATAGCTGCCGGCATCGATCCTTTCGTCCTCGTTGAGGGGAAAGTTGGGGTCTTCGGAAGCGAAGAAATTGAGCGCGACGACCTGGTTGTCGTTGTTGCTTATATCGACTGAGGGATATTTAGGCGCGCCGTTGTAGACCAAATCTTCATATCCTGTCGGAGTAATGGTGATCGGCTTTTTCGCCACGCTGAACTTCCAATTCGTATATTGGGCGAGATCTTCGGCGTTGATGAAGTAGTTGGAGTCGTTGACGCCGGTCACGGTGACGAAGTAGTCCCCGGCGTTGACCACTTGGATCGCGTCAATGCCCGTT
>CALWKU010000008.1 GCA_944381345.1 uncultured Christensenellaceae bacterium | reverse complement strand
CCGACGCGAGCGGCGTCTCCGCCTGCGGCAGCGCAAGCGCTATGCCGGCGCACAACAGTGCGACGAGCAAGACAGCGAGCAATGCGATGCCGATGCGTTTTGCTGTTTTTTCCATATTTCCCTCCATCGCCTAAGCGAGAATTCCTTATCGCCGCGGCGCGGCTTTGCTGCGCCGCGGCTGTCATTGACGTCAGATGACGTTTTTGCGCTTTTTGCGCACGATCAACACCGCTCCGACAGCGGTACCCGCCGCCGCCGCGCCGGCTACGCCGATCAGCGCTCCTCCGACAGCGTCTGCAGCGTCAACGCCGCCGTCTGTCGGCTCGGGTTCGGGCGTCGCGCCCATATCCGCGCCGCAGACGTCGCACTTGCCGTCGCCGTTGGCGTCGACGTGGTCGTGCGGAGGTTCGGGCGTCGCGCCCATATCCGCGCCGCAGTGGTCGCACTTGCCGTCGCCGTCGTTGTCACGGTGCTCTATGCACTCTTCGCAGCTGTCGCACACGCCGTCGCCGTCGTTGTCGACGCAATTGTGGTCGGTGGGTATTCCGCAAATGTCGCACTCACCGTCAACGGGATCGAGGTCGACGTGGGCGTGCGCGACCGCCGCGTCGCAAATGTCGCACTTCCCGTCACGCGGTTTTACGTCGACGTGGGTGTGCGCGACCGCCGCGCCGCAGATGTCGCACTTGCCGTCGCGCGGGGCTGTGTCGACGTGGGTGTGCGGAAGGATCGCATCGCAGATATCGCACTTGTAGTCGCCGTCCTTATCGACATGCTCGGGATGATAGTCCGCGCCGCAGATGTCGCACTTGCCGTCGAGCGGGTCTGTGTCGACGTGGTCGTGCGGAAGGATCGCATCGCAGATATCGCACTTGTAGTCGCCGTCCTTATCGACATGCTCGGGATGATAGTCCGCGTCGCAGATGTCGCACTTGCCGTCAAGCGGATCTGTGTCGACGTGGTTGTGTGCAACCGCCGCGCCGCAGATGTCGCAATAGCCGTCAGGCGGGTTTGCGTCGATATGCTCGTGTTTCTCTTCGATCGTCAGCTTTCGGGACGTCGTGAACTTATAGTTGTCGTAGAGCGGAGTGACCGTATATTCGCCCGCAGCCGGCAACGTGTCCTCATCGGTGAGGATAAGCTCCTCGCCCGCGCTGTTTACAAACGAGAACTTCTCCACGCTGACCTTGTCTCCGTTGACGTCCGTGAAGGACGCAACGATGACGTTGCCGATGATACTGCCTGTGAGCGGCGTTTGAAGATCGTCCTCGTACTCGTATTCCGTCACCTCTTTCGGAGCTATCTCGATGTCGAAGTAGACGTTGATGGTCTCATAGTTGACAAACGTGCCGTCAACCAGCGTGATCGTGTAGCAGACCAAATACTCTCCCGCATCGACGATCTCCTCGACGGGCTCTCCGCCGACCGTTGCTTGCACGCTGAGCGTGACGCCGGCGTCGCTTTCGGGCAGATTTGCCGTGATCAGTTCAAAATCGATCTCGCCGTTCGCAACATAACCGTGCGGCTTGCCGTCGAAAGTGATCGGATTGAGGATCTGAGGCTCTTCCGGCGAGGTTTCACCCGTAAGATCAAAACCCGTTACCGTGATCTTTACGACGCCGTCTTCGTCATAGCTCGCAGGGGCGCGGTCGATTATCAGGTCAATGTTGTAGACTATGTCGTTGTAATTGTGCGACGTGACCGTGATCGTGAAGCGATATGTGCCGGCTTCGGTCACCGCGATCGCCTCCGGATTGTTTGTGCTTATGATCACGCCGTCATGGGTATAGCTGATCGCCGCCTCGTTATCTTCGTCGGCGATGAGCGCAGGCATCTCGGCTTTCAGCCAATGGGCAGCGCCGTCATAGGTGATCGCATGGTCTGCGACTCCGCCGGGGACATCGACCTGGTTGTTCAGCGGATTGACGACCTCTTCGCCGTCCAAATACAGGAAGAAGTTGCCGGTTTGTCCGTCGACGCTGAACTCGGTCTCATAATCCGCCTTGACGATCTCGAGCGTAAGGTTTTCGCTCACTGCCGACTCGTAATTGTCGTCGCCGTTGTAGACATAGCGATAGGTGTACTCGCCGACATTCTTGAAGTAGCCGCTCTTTGCGGCGTCGTCTACGAACGCCCATTCGCCCTTCTCGCTGTCGTAGTATTGCAAATAGACGGACGCGCCCTGAATGGTGAATTCGCTGCCGTCCTTGTTGTCGCTGACCACTTTGACGGAGTCCGAAACGAACACGTTCGGATCTCCGTTGTAAGAGATCGAATGGTTTTCTGCGCCTACGACGCGAGGCTGCGCCTTCGTCACATTCAGATTGAACTTGACATTGTTGTCAACATACGGCGAGTCGGCGCCTGCATAGAAATAGATCTGTACCTCGTACACACCGACATTTTTGACGTTTTCGGGCTTGACCTTGACGCCGTTTTGGAAATACTCGACCTCATACTTGTCGTTTGGTCCCATGATCTCATCCAACGGCGTATCCGCGCCGTTGACAACGTCGACTGCTATCGGCTGACCGTTTTGATATTCGATGAATTGGTCGTTATCGTTGATGTCTATCGTAGTGGATATGATCTCGAATTGCTGCTCCGTGCCGTTGGCGATGTAGTAATTGACCTCGTCCGCCGGCGCGATCACGATGTAGTAGCGGCCCGAACTCTGCATGGACGGCACCTCGCCCGTGTGGTCGGAGTTGGTGTATATCTTTACTGTCGCTTTGGTATCGCCGCCATAGATGTCTTTGTAGGTCGCTTCGATAATGTGCGCGTTCCCGTCATAGGCGATCTGAGAGGACAGCGTCTCGGACTCCAAATTGTCTCCGACGCGTCTGTACAGCCGCGTAATGGCGTTGACGCCCACCCGTTCGACCGACAATTTCATCTTTGACGTAAAGTGGAAGTTGTAGTTGTCGTACCGCTCCAGATCTCCCGATCCGTCGCCGCCGAGTTCAAACTCCTTCCAACCGTCGGCGGAGGGCTCCTCCCCTTCGGGGACGATCTGGACGGCGTCGACGGAGATCAGATAGTCGCCGCCTGCGTTGAACACGCCGTTTTCGCCGCCCACCAACGCGTAGCGGAAGTAGAGGTCGTCGCCGAAGCCCGTCGGATAGTGGAAGTCGAGCGGGAAGGGCGAGGGGTTGGAGCCCCAATACTTGACCTTGACCTCGTCGGTCGCCGCGCCGTCGTCGCCCTTGACCAAATAGTCGGCAAAGTCGGGGTCGTACTTGACCAATCCCTCGATGCCTATGTTGTAGTCGCGGTAATCGATGGCTGTTTCTACGGTCTTTTCCGGCTCGTAAGCACCTTGTGTGCCGAACAAGATGCGGAACATATATCCGCTGCCGATCGCATTGCCGACATCAATGCTCCATGTAAGCTGTGTGCCGGCGATGTTTTCGTATTGAGAATACACGCCGGTCGCATTGTAGCCGTTGGCATTAATAGCCTGCTTTACTGCTTCCCCCGTCATACCGGAGGAAACGATTTGATATGCGCCCGTCTTTTCCCAATCGATCGTGACCAACTTGAAGATCCTGCCCGTTGCGCGCTCTACGATCTTGCCTTCGGCGTTGCGGTAGTACGCATAGCTCTCGTCATCACCGATGAGCGATTCGTCCGACAGCGCAAGCAGCGCGCTGCTGCCGTCATACTGTTTTGCGAACGCCGCATTTTTGTCTTCGATCTCGGACAGCGCGACTCCGTCGATGAGGATAGCGTCATCCGTGAGATATACGGTCGTCGTGACCAGGTCGACATAGAAGTAGGGATAACTGCCGGTTTCCAACATCTCGTCGCCTTCTTTACCGGAGTCGGGATACACTCTCTTGACCTGATCTTCATAAAGTCCTTGCGAGGAGACCAGCTTGACATACAGTGCCGCTCCTTCGTCAAAACTTTCAAGTATTTTATAGTCTTTTTGCTCGACCGCGCCCAGCGAGACCCACTCGTCCTCATAGCCCTCGGGAACTTCATCGGACGAAGTCATACCGAGAGCCTCCATCTCGTCTCTGTCGACGAGCAGGTATTGCAGTTCGGCTCCTGACGCGCCGTACTCGGCTTTGACGTTGAATATCAACGGAACGTCCGGAACGGCACTATGGTAATAATAGGCCAGAGTCGAGACTTCTTCAAGTACGAGCGGCTGGGTGTCGACGTTGAGCGTGCCCAAAACATCTTCGCTGTTGTTGGAATTGCCGAGTCTGTCGACCAAGAGCGCCCTGAGCGTATAAGAACGATTCAGATAGCCTATCGCGGCGGCATTGCCGGAGCCGAGATCGGAGTCTTCGCCTTCGTTTATGCCGTAATTGATCTGCGCTTGCGGGGACAATGGCGACACGGAGGTTCCGGTTCCGGTCTGCAGTTCGATCTGAATACCCGCGCCGCCCGTCGCGCTGATACCCGAACGGCTTTCATCGGTCGCGGTGATGACGACGAACAGCTCGTCCTTTGTCCAACCGCCGCCGCCGATCTCATCCGTAACGTCGGTGTAAGCGGAGTCGCCTTCCTTGATCTTGAAGTAATGCTCGGCGATCGTGGCGTCGTTGATAGTTGACTTATCGCCGCTGTACGTATAATATTTTACGTTTTGCAGTTCGGGTGCGGCGTTGTCGATACGTACCGTCAAATTCGCCCTCGCCGAACCTACCGCGACATACTCGCCGGCGGAATTGAGTCGGTACACCGTGAAATTGTTGTACGTCCTGCCTGCCGCGGCGGTGGTCGTCTCGTCGACAAACCGGAACGATGTGCCATCCATTTGCGCATAGTCGCTCATCGTGTTGTTGGCGGAATACGTATAGTACTCGAATACGCCGCTGCCGCTCGGCGCGGTTTGACCGTACATCGCATAGCTGGTCGCGTCGAGCGTGCCGTTGAATGTCGCAATCTTTGTCCATGCGCCGTTGGAAGCCGTCGAGGTGACGTCAAACACCGCCGCCAAAACGGAGAATTCCAAGGACGAACCCTGCTCTTCGCGCACAACGACGCGGTTTTCCTCGTCCAAATAGGCGTACGACGCCGTCACTTCGCCTTCTTTGTCGACGACTTGATATCTCGGACGGAACGTATAGACGCCCGGGAACATGGTGTCCTCATAGGGAATCTCTGTCCCCTCGAGTTCATAGACCCAGCTGTATTTGCCGGGTTGAACGGCGATCGTTTCCCCCGCAGCCGTCAGCGACAAGATCGGTTCGTTGACGGGCTCGCCGTCGTATCTCATCGCGGTAAAGTTCCTGCCGCTCTCGTTGTAGGATACGCCGTATGTAGCCATCTTGCCGACAACGAAATCATAACTCGCCGGCGTGCTGCCAAAGCTGATGATATAGACCATCGCGCCGATCTCTCTCGTATGATCTTGCAGCGTATTCTCCGGCGCCGTGGACTCCTCTGTCGCCTTGCCCTGCTTGACTTCCCAAATAAACTCGCCGGAATAGCCTGCGGGCAGATATTGATAACTCGCGCTGTCGGGGTAACTTTCCACGGGCTGATACCCCTCGGTAGCCTCAAAATCGACGGTCGCAGCCTGTACGCGGAAGCCTCCGTTTACGACTTTGACTTCCAACCTGTTGTCTTCGTCGCCGCCTGTCGAATAGACCTCGATCCAATCCTTGACGTTGCGGGTGTTGCTTATGCCCGTCTCTTTGTAGCCGTCCCCCAGGCTGTCGAACAGCGTGTCGTAATCATACGTCAAAGCGACCGACAAAGTGCTTTGATGCTTTGCGGTATCGATCAAAGTGCCCGGCTCGAGGTGGTCGTGTTGCGTCGGATCGTACGGATTGCTTCCTCCGTC
>CALWKU010000007.1 GCA_944381345.1 uncultured Christensenellaceae bacterium | reverse complement strand
GATGCCGAGAGGTATCGCCGCCACGAGCGTGACGGCGAAAAGCCCTACGGTGTAGCCGAATCCCTCGGCGAATCTTTGAAATACTTCCGCAAACATATCACTCGATGGTCATCAGGACGTCGGCGGCGGAACTGTCTTCGACTGCGACGATCGCGTCCTTTGCCTCGATGAAGAAGGAGCGCATATCGGAATATTTTTCCTTGTCTTCGCTGCGGACGATCAACGTCTGTCTGTTGGCGAGATAGGGGACGGTGGTAGACATACCGCTCATCACTTCGTCGGTGAGGGTCATACCGTTCCAGACAAGGTCGAGAGTTCCGTTTGCGAGCAGATTGAGTTTGTTGGACCACTCGATCTCCTGCCAATCGATCTCGATATTTGCGGAATAGGTCTCGTTGAGATAGGTGACGACCGCCTCGGCGAGCTTGACGTCAAAGCCGGTGAGTTCGGTGCCTTCGAGGTACGCGATCGGCTTGAACACAGTATAGCCGATGACGAGTTTGCCCGACTTGACGACGCTGTTCCAGCTGTCGTCGGCTGCGTCCGCCTTGGGGTAGGCGGTGTCCGTGTCGACGAGGACTTCGTTTTGCAGCCCGTACTCTGTCGCGATCGTCCCGAAAGTGCCGTCGGCGGCAAGCGCGATCAGCGCCTTGTTGATCTTGCCGATGAGCGCGTCGTTGCCTTTTTTGGCGCCGATGCCGTACTCCTCGGCAGGGAAGGTGAACAGGTCGAGAGCCGCGATCTTGCCGACATAGCTGCCGTGTGTGAGATAGTGCCCCGCCATTACGGAATCCATAATGCCGATGTCGGCGGAGCCGTTGGACAGGCTTTGCAGGGTGTCGACCTGCGCGGTCAGTTCGAGCAGTTCTTTGCCGAAGATGATGCCGCTGTCTTCGCCTCCCTGATCGCAGGCGGCGAGCACGAACGCCATGCTCAAAACGAGTGCGGCGGTGACCGCCGCGATGACGATTTTCTTTTTCATAATGTTCACTCCTTGTGAGTTGATACGCTCATTATACTTTATTACATTAGCGAAGTAAAG
The DNA here is from genome assembly GCA_944381345.1 of uncultured Christensenellaceae bacterium. Taxonomy (GTDB): domain Bacteria; phylum Bacillota; class Clostridia; order Christensenellales; family UBA3700; genus Ornithoclostridium. The sequence goes on along the minus strand of CALWKU010000007.1, from coordinate 6,416 downwards.
CATTTTGACAAAGTTCTTGCGAATTTTTTGAAAAATATACCTATATTGCCGCGTTTGGCGTCCAAAGAGTCGCCGATATCGCGTTTTTGCTCCGTTGACCGGCGGGAGCGGAGGCGCAATGCGGGGAATTTGTCGTCTCTGCGGCGTGACAAAACGCGCGCGCGATGTTATAATATCGATATGAATAAGTGCAAGATCGTCATTTTGGACGGCAATTGCGCCAACCCCGGCGACCTCGATTGGAGTGCGTTTTGCTCGCTCGGCGACGTAGAGGTCTATCCGCACACCGCTCAGGAGCAGGTACTTGAAAGGGCGGCGGACGCGGACGTGTTGATCGACAACAAAGTCGAGCTGAACGCCGAGATATTGGACGCATTGCCGAGGCTCAAATACATCGGACTGCTCTCGACGGGCTACAACGTCGTCGACCTTACGGCGGCGGACAGGTCGGGCGTCGTCGTGACCAACGTGCCGTCCTATTCGACGATGAGCGTCGCTCAGCACACGTTCGCGCTGCTGCTGTCTCACGCGGGGCGAGTGGCGGAACACGTCGACAGCGTGAAGCGCGGCGATTGGAGCAGATGCGGCAATTTTTGCTATTGGCTGCGCGAGCCGATCGAGCTTGACGGCAAGACGATGGGCATAATAGGATACGGAGAGATAGGCAGGGCGGTCGCCGCGATTGCGCGCGCGTTCGGGATGAACGTACTTGCCAACCGCAGGAGCAAGGGCGACGCGCAGCCGTTCGTGACGATGACGGACAAGGAGACGCTGCTTGCGCGCTCGGACGTCGTCAGTCTGCATTGCAGTCTCGGCGCGGACAACGCGCACATGGTCGACGCCGCGTTTTTGTCGGCGATGAAGAGGGGCGCGATCCTGATCAACACCGCTCGCGGCGGGCTTGTCGACGAAAACGCTGTCTGCGACGCGCTGGAGAGCGGCGTTTTGGGCGCCTATCTCGCCGACGTCTGCGAACACGAACCGCCGGAAGCGGGCAGGAGTATTTTTGATCGGCAAAACGCGGCGATCACGCCGCATATAGCGTGGGCGAGCCGCGAGGCGCGGAGCAGACTGCTCGCCGAGGCGGCGCAAAATCTGCGCGCATGGCAGCGCGGCGAGGCGCGCAACGTCGTCAACGCTCCGCGAAAAAGATGAGGAGAGATATGGAGAACGAAAACTTTACTATAGCCCTTTTGATAGACACCGAAAACGTGTCCGCCAAGTATATGGGCAAATTGGAAAAAGAATTGATATTGCTCGGCAGAGTTTCGTATCGGCGTATGTACGGCGACTTCACCAAGAAAGTCGCGGCGGGCTGGCGCGACATAGTCAACGACTTTTCGCTGACGCCGGTGCAGCAATATTCGTACACGACGGGCAAAAACGTGACCGACTCAAAGATGATCATCGACGCGATGGACATACTTTACAGCGGCAACGTCAACGCGATGTGTCTGATGTCCAGCGACAGCGATTTTACGGGGCTTGCCAAACGGCTGAAAGAGTCGAACATCTACGTTATCGGCGCGGGAGAGAAAAAGACGCCCGAATCGTTCGTACACGCGTGCGACCGCTTTTTCATTCTCGACGAGGGCGAGGAACAGCCGTCAAAGACAGCCAAAAAGAAGCAGCCCGCCAAGAGCCGCAAAAAGCCGGAGGCGGAAAAGAAGCCCGTCGCCAAAGACGAGATAGAGAACTTTGCCGAGCGCATCATCGAGGAGGCGGGAAAGCCCTGTCAGCTCTCCGCGGTCATGGACAAGATCTATCAGGCGTACCCGTCGTTCGACTATCGCAACTACGGCGTCAACAAGGCTTACAAATTCTTTTCGGAGGACAAATTCGATCTGATCAGCGATCCCGTCACGGGGATGAATATCAACACAAAATAGGTATCTGTGTCGATAAAAGTTACAAATTTACAAGTGATGATGCGGCGGAGGAGCGATTGCTCCGCCGCCTTTTTGTTTCACGCGAAGCCGCGCGAAGGCATAGTCTGCACTATGAAGATCTATGTCTATGCGATCGCCCGCAACGAGGAAAAATTCGCCGAAAGGTGGATGCGGTCCATGAGCGAGGCGGACGGAATATATGTGCTTGACACCGGCTCCGAGGACGATACCGCAGACAAGCTGCGTTCGCTCGGAGCGGTGGTCGTAAAAGATGAGATCGAGCCGTTTCGTTTTGACAAGGCGCGCAACAGGTCTCTGCAATTTGTGCCCGAAAGCGCCGATCTTTGCGTCTGCACCGATCTTGACGAAGAGTTCACGCCCGGTTGGCGCACCGCGTTTGAAAAGGCGGTGAAGAGCGGCGCAAACGCGGTGAGATACCGCTATGTTTGGAATTATCTGCCATCGGGACGGGAGGGCTATGTTTTTTGGATAAGCAAGGCGCACGCGCGGCGCGGTTTCGAGTGGCGGCATCCGGTGCACGAAGTCGTCGTGCCGACGTCGGGCGAGGCGAGATATGCGATGGCGGAAGGGGTGACGCTCATGCACCGCCCCGATCCTGCAAAGTCGCGGGCAGGCTACCTGCCGCTGCTCGAGCTGTCCGTAAAGGAAGATCCCTCCGACGACCGCAACGCGCACTATTTGGGCAGAGAGTATATGTTTCACGGCAAATACGAGCAGGCGATCGCCGCGCTCGAGCGGCATTTGTCGCTGCCGAGCGCAAAGTGGCGGGACGAGAGGGCGGCGTCGATGCGTTACATCGCAAGCAGTCTTATCGCGCTGGGCAGGCGGGCGGAGGCGGAGGAGTGGCTGATGCGCGCGTGCGGAGAAGCGCCGTGGCTGCGCGAGCCTTGGCTGGACGCGGCGCGGTACTGTTTGGACGGCGGCAGGTGGAACGGGGCGGCGTACTTCGCGCGTCGCGCTCTCGAGATAGAGAGGCGCAGTCTGTCCTACGTCAACACGCCCGAAGCGTGGGGCGCGCTGCCGTATGACATATTGTCGGTCGCGCTATGGCGTATCGGCGACGCCGACGGCTCGAAAGCGGCGCTCGAACGCGCTCTAGAGCTTTGTCCCGACGACGAACGGCTCAAACAAAATCTGCGATATGTATCGCAGAATCGACCCGTTTGACGCTCATTTCGGGCGAGAAACGACGCAAAGATCTACGGGAGGCGTTTGCGCGCCGCCCGTTTTTCGTCTACGGCTTGACAAATGCGCGCGCATATAAGATAATGTATCTATAAATATATAGGCGGGCAATTATGAATACGGAACTCAAAACCATTTTCAGGAACGGACAAGTTTATATATCCGCGGTCGTGTTTATCGCGTGGATATGCGTTGCGTCGCTTGCGGGCGCGGGCTTTGCCGCGGCGCCGGCTGCCGCTGCGATCGCGGCTCTGGCATTGGCGGCGATGAGCGCGGGCGTGACGCGTTTTGTCGCGCTAAACGACGGGCTGTGCAACAAAAACGCAGTATCGTTGATGCTGTCGATAGGGCTTGCCTTTTATCCGCTCGGACAGGCGTTCGGCGCGGCTACGGCAAATGAAGAGTCGACGGTGCTGCTCGTCTTGGCGATCATTGCGATCGTGGCGTCGGTCGCGGTTTTGGCGGCGCTGCTGCTCAAATGTCTGATCCTCGATTTTTTTCAGCCGCTCGCGCTCGACACGGTGACGGTGATAGTGCTTATCGTCGGCGCGGCGTTTACCGTCGCTGCGGCGGTCGCTGCGGCGGTATACGGCTATTTCGGGCTTTCGCTTGGGCTGTCCGTAGGATTTTTGATCACGGCGGCGACAGGCGTCGTGTGGGCAAAGACTCAGCCGATGGGCGAGTTTTCGGGCATTGAGGGCGAGCCGATCGAACTTTTCCGAAACGGAGAGGGCGGATACAGCACTTTCCGCATCCCTTCGCTTATTGCGCTCGACAAGGAAACGCTCAACGCGAAGTGCGGTTTTGATTTGAACTGCGACGTATTGCTTGCGCTCGCGGAGGGGCGCAAGAACAGCTCGCACGACACGGGCGTGGTCGATATGTTGGGCAAGCTGTCGTTGGACGGCGGCGACACATGGACGCCGCTTGCGGTGATGTTCTCCTACGGCGAAGAGGTCGGCAAGTTCGGCAATCCGACCGTCGTATTGGACAGGGGCACGGGCGATATCTGCGTGGCGATGCTCGCCGCGTCCGCCAAGGATAATTTTGATTACAACACCTATTTCGTAAAGGGCAGACTGACGCCCGAGCTGACGATAGAGTGGGGCGAGATGCGCGACATCAGCCTCGAAAAGGAGCAGGGCGCCAAGGGCGGGCAGGACGGCGTGCGCAAGCACACGCTCATGGTCGGTCCGGGCAAGGGCGTACAGCTCAAAGGCGCGCACGACGGGCGCGTCGTGATCCCGGCGTCCAACGGGGGCAATTCCTATGTGATATTCAGCGACGACGGGGGGCTGACATGGCAAATGGGCGAGCCGGCAGGCAGCGGCAACGAATGCGAGGCGGCGCAATTGAGCGACGGCACGCTCGTCATGGTCGTACGCGACGGCAAGGGCTGTACGATGCCTCATCCCGAGCAATATCAAAAGCTCAGCTATTCCTCCGACGGCGGCGAGACATGGGCGCGCAAAGAAGTCGCAACGCCCCTCAAAACGCCCATATGTATGGCGTCGTTGGCAAGCGTCGGCGGCACGCTTGCAATCACCTATCCCGACAGTTTTCACACCCGTGTAAAATTGACGCTTGGCGTCAGCGAGGACGGCGGCGAGAGCTGGACGACAAAACTTCTTTATCGCGGCGCAAGCGGCTATTCTTGCCTGACCGCGGACGGTGAAGGAAGAATGTATGTGCTTGCGGAAGTGGGCAAAGTGAACTACAACGAAAAGCTGATGTTCATGAAGATAGCGCGCTGACGCCGTACCGGTTTGAGAGATTACGGACGACGCCGCCGGTCACACCGGCGGCGTCGTCCGATAAAAAGATCCGTATTATCGACGCGATAATACTCAAAAATGTCTAAGCGGCGTCATGATTTATCGGGTTTTGCGTCGGCGGCAAAACCGCGGTCGACGCGAGATATGCTCAAAGCAAAAGATAAAGAGGACGAGACGCTTTCGGTTTTGTGCAAAAAATACGGCGCAAGCGTGTTGCTTGCGCCGTTAGCCGTATATTAGAAGTTAGGCATTGTTGCCGTTTTGTCTTTTGAGTTCCGCCAAGATCTCGCGCAGCAGCATTTCGCTTTCGCTCGGCTTGGGTTCTTCGACGGGAGCGGGCTCGGGAGCGGGCGCAGCTTCCTCGACAACTTCCGCGGCGGCTTCCGCCTCGGCGGGTTGCTCGTCCTTATGCGCGGCGGCTTCTTTGACCTTTTCGCCGGCTTCCTTCATCTTGTTGAACAGCTTGACGATGAGGAAGAGAACGATCGCGGTGCAAAGGAAAGTGATGATCGCGCTGATGACCGCGCCCCAATCGAGGATGAGAGCGGGGGTGATGACGGTGCCCGTCTCGTCGGTGACGGCGTCGCGCAAAACCGTCTGCAGCGCGCTGGCGCCGTCCATGCCGGGGATCCAATTGATGAGCGGGGTCAGAATGTTCTGCACGAGGGCGGTGACGATGGCTGTGAACGCAGAGCCAATGATCATACCGACGGCGAGATCCATGACGCTGCCTTTGTTGATGAACGCTTTGAATTCTTGTAAAAGCTTCTTCATGATGTACCTCTCCGAATTTTTTATCAACAAGATATTACTATGAAAAAGACGGTTAGTCAAACAAAATCATACAAATAGAGCAATTTTGTCCGAAAATTTGCTTACAAAAAAGTCTGCGCCCCGCCTCGAGAGGGAGAGATTACAGACTGCCGATCTCGGGAAAATGTTTAGACGCTTGACAAAACAAAAAAATGCGTCTGAAATATAATTGAACTATAGATTAGTCGCAAAGGAGGCGTTATGTATATCAACAGGAGTACATAGCGACTTTCGATGAATTTGCGCCGTGCGGAGCGCAGAACCGAAAAGGCGGCGTCGTGGAGGCAGCAGAGTGGAATATCAGGACTTTATCCGCATTTCAAAAGTTAAATCATCAAGCTGCTTTTTAGCGAAAAGGGTTACGCTTTCATCTCGCCCAACCGCGCTTGGGCGAGATGCGATAACGAAGTCACCGAACGACCGCGCTCTTCGGTGATTTCACCTTAAATCCGCATTATAAAGTCTTAGATAAACTTTCAATAAGCGGAAAAACTTGCGACTGCCGTCGCGCGGAACCGCGCTTACGCGCGACACGACAATGCGCCGAGCCGAAACGACGCTTTTGGCAAGGCGCCCTTTGCGCGGCAGCGAATGGTGAATGAGCGCGCCGCGTGGGAAGGGGAGTATTGAGGGGAAACCCGAAAATAGCGAGTATAAGCAACGCGCACAGTTTGCAAACAAACGCGCCCGTTGCGATTCGAAGCGTTAAGTTTTGGGGTGTCCCCTCAAAAAA
>CALWKU010000006.1 GCA_944381345.1 uncultured Christensenellaceae bacterium | reverse complement strand
GCGCGGAGCCTTCGCCGCGGGGTAGTTGACGCTGTTGACGACGTTGCCGTTCTCGAGGTAGTCCTTGAGCTGTTTTGCCGCCATCACCGCGCAATTGTCTTCCGCTTCGGGCGTGGACGCGCCGAGGTGGGGAAGGGTGACGATGTTGTCGTAGCCCAGCAGCTCGGGTTTGGGAAGATCGGTGATGTATCTGCCGACCTTGCCGTTTTTGACCGCTTCGACGATGTCGGCGTTGTTGACGAGTTCGCCTCTCGCGCAATTGACGATGACTACGCCGTTTTTCATCGAGTCGATGCTTTCGGCGTTGACCATGTTCTTGGTCTGCGGCGTCGCGGGGACGTGCAGGGTGACGAAGTCGCTCTTTGCGAACAGTTCGGTGACGTCGGTGATGTGTTCGACGTGCTTGTCGAGCAGCAGTGCGCCGTCCACGCTGAGGTAGGGGTCATAGCCGAGGACGTGCATACCCAGCTCGACCGCCGCGTTGGCGACGAGTCTGCCGATCGCGCCAAGTCCGATTACGCCAAGCGTCTTGCCGGCGATCTCGCAGCCGATAAACGCCTTTTTGCCCTTTTCGACCTGCTTGTCCACGTCGTCGCCTTTGAGCGACTGCACCCAATTGATGCCTTGGACGATCTTGCGGCCCCCGAGAATGAGGCAGCCGAGCACCAATTCTTTGACAGCGTTGGCGTTGGCGCCGGGAGTGTTGAACACGCAGATGCCCTTTTGGGTCATCTTGTCGATGGGGATATTGTTGACGCCTGCGCCGGCTCTCGCGACCGCCTTGACGGTCGGAGCGACTTCATAGTCGTGCATATTGAAACTGCGCAAAATGATCGCGTCGGGAGCGTCGCACTCGGCGGATACGGAGTAGTCCTCCGTGCCGAGTACGCCGGTGACTTTGGGGCTGATCTCGTTGAGTTTGAGTATCTGATACATGATTGTCTCCTTAGGCGGTGTGTTCGGTCTCGAACTTCTTCATGAACTCGATGAGTTTCTTGACGCCTTCGACGGGCATAGCGTTGTAGACGGATGCCCTCATGCCGCCGACAAGCTTGTGACCTTTGATGGAGACGAGCCCGTTGGCTTCCGCCTCCTTGACGAATTGAGCGTCGAGGTCTTTGTCGCCGGTGACGAAGGGAACGTTCATAAACGAGCGATCCTCGCGGTTGACGTAGTTTTTGAAGAGTTTGCTGTTGTCGATGAAGTCGTACAGCAAGCCCGCCTTGTATTCGTTAATCTTTTGCATCTCGGTGACGCCGCCCAGCTTTTTGAGGTGGCGAAGGTTGAGCATCGCCATATAGATGGAGAAGCAGGGCGGAGTGTTGTAGAGGCTGTCCGCGTCTGCCTGCGTCTTCCATTTTAGCATTGTGGGGCATCCCTTCATGCCGTCGCCGATCAAGTCCTCGCGGACGATGACGATGGTCACTCCGGCGGGAGCGACGTTCTTTTGCGCGCCGGCATACATTACGCCGTACTTGCTCACGTCCATGACCTCGGAGAGGATGTTGGACGACACGTCCGCGACCAACACGCCGCTCTTGGGAGTGGGCAGTTTGGCGTAGCGCGTGCCGAAGATGGTGTTGTTTTGGGTGATATACAGATAGTCGACGCCGTCGCGCAGGTCGAGATCCTTGGGAATATAGGAGTACGCCTTGTCCTCGGACGACGCAGCGAGATGGATGTCGCCGTATTGCAGCGCGGCTTTGTACGCCTTTTTCGCAAAGTTGCCGGTGACGACATAGTCCGCCTTGCCGGAGCCGGTCAGCAGGTTGAGGGGGATCGCGTCGAATTGCTGCGAAGCGCCGCCCTGGACGAGCAGGATCTTGTAGTTGTCGGGCACGTTCATCAATTCGCGCAAAAGAGCGAGACACTCTTTGTGGATCGCGTCGTACCATTTGGAGCGGTGGCTCATTTCGGTCACGCTCATGCCGCTGCCTTCGTAATCGACGAAGTCTGCCTGCGCCTGTTGCAAAACTTCGAGAGGAAGCATCGACGGGCCTGCGGAAAAGTTGTAAACTCTCATAATGAACTCCTGATATAAAAGTGTATCACTATTATAACTCACGCGCGCGTAAAAGGCAACCCTTTGAGTGGAGTTGCGAATATTTTAACGAACGGCGTCGTAAATTTTAGATATGAAAGCGGTGATACTTGCGGGAGGAAGGGGCAGCAGACTGCGCCCGCTGACCGACGTCGTGCCCAAGCCCATGGTGCGCCTTTACGGCAAGCCCGTTATGCAGTACGTCGTCGAAGGGCTTGTCCGCGCGGGGATCTCGGACATTGCGGTCGCGCTGTGTTACAAGCCCGATGTGATTCGCGGCTATTTTGGCGGCGGCGAGACGTTCGGCGCGCGCATGCGCTATTTTGTCGAGAGCGCGCCTCTCGGCACGGCGGGCGCGGTAAAGGCGGCGGCGGATTTTTTGGACGAGCCGTTCGTCGTTGCGAGTGCGGACGCGTTTACGGATCTTGACTTCGGCGCGCTGTGCCGCGCTCACGTCGAGGGAGGGGCGGCGGTCACGATCGCCGTAGCGCATACGGACGACGTCGCCCAATTGGGCGCGGTGCGCGTCGCGGACGGGATAATCGTCGCCATTGACGAAAAGAGCGGCGTTCATGCGAGCGGGCTTGTCAGCGCGGGGATATATTGCCTCGATCCGTCCGTATTGCAGCTCATCCCAAAGGGGCGCAGGTATGATTTTGCCAAAGATCTGTTCCCGCGGCTCGTCGGCAAGATGCGCGCATTCGAGACGAAGTGTTTTTGGTGCGACGTCGGCACGCCCGAGACGCTCGAAGCGGCGCGGCGGGCGCGGTGATGCGTGATCGCGTCCGTTTGAGTTGAGGAGCTGCGAGCGGGTTGAGCGGACTGCGGCGCAAGGTCATCCCGACCTATGCGCCATTGTTTTATCCGAACGCCGCCGCGCTTGTGCGGCGGGACGAATACGAGCCGCAGCCGCGCGTTTTTCGTTTCCTTCGGCAGACAGCCAAAGAGGAAAGAATAAAATTGACTTTTGGGGAGAGATTTTATATAATATATTTTGAATAAGTGTATACGCGCATTGCGGAGGATAAATGGCAAAGAAAAACAACAAGCAGCTCAAAGTCGTTTTTTTGGGCGGAGTGGGGGAGATAGGCAAAAACATGACTGCGATCGAGTACGGGGACAACATCCTCATTGTCGATTGCGGAGGAATGTTTGCGACATACGAGACGCCGGGCGTAGACCTGATCACGCCGGACTTTTCTTACATCGACGAAAACGCCGACAAAGTCAAGGGCATTGTGCTGACGCACGGGCACGAGGACCACATCGGCGGCTTGCCCTACCTTGTCAAGGACAGATTGGACAAGGTCAAGATATACGGCAGCGATCTCACGCTCGCGCTTGTCAGACACAAGTTCAAAGAACACGGCATTGATTCGCCGAAGTTTGTTTCCGTCAAGGGCGGAGAGACGCGCAGCATCGGCTGTTTCGAGGCTGAGTTCGTCACCGTCACGCACAGCATATCCGGCGCGTTTGCGGTTGCCGTGCGCACGCCGGTCGGCGTGATCTTCTTCACCGGAGACTTCAAGGTGGACTATACGCCCATCGACGGGGAGAGCATAGATCTGCCGCGTCTTGCGCAGATAGGCGACGAGGGCGTCAAGCTGATGTTGGGCGAGTCGACCAACATCGAGCGCGACGGCTTTACGATGTCCGAGCAAAAAGTGGGCGCGACGATTGAGCGCATTGTCGAGAGCAACCGCGACAGCCGCATCATCATAGCGACGTTTGCGTCCAACGTCAACCGCATACAGCAGATCATCAACATATGCCAAAAGTACGGGCGCAAGGTCGCGTTCAACGGCAGGAGCATGAAGAACATCAGCGAGATCGCGGTCAAGCTGGGCATAATGAAGGCGGACGACGGCACGATCGTCGACATAGAGGATATAAGGAGGTTTGCGCCCGGGGAATTGTGCATCATCACGACCGGGTCGCAGGGCGAGCCGATGAGCGCGCTTACGCGCATGGCGTCCGGAGACGACAAGGTAGCCATCGGACCAAAAGATCTCATCGTCATTTCGTCCTCGCCCATTCCCGGCAACGAGAAGCTGATCTACACAGTCATCAACAATCTCTATCGCCGCGGCGCAAGGGTGATGTACGGTTCGCTCGCCGAGCTGCACGTGTCCGGTCACGCCTGCAAAGAAGAACTCAAATTGATGCTTCGCCTGATAAGGCCGCAGTTCTTCATCCCCGTACACGGCGAATACCGTCACCTCAAACAGCACGAGGAACTTGCGGTGAGATTGGGCATTCCCGAATCCAATATCGCGATCCCGGAGATAGGCGCTGTGTTTGAGCTGAAACCTCGTTCGCTCGTGCGCAGGGACAACGTCAGCGCGGGCAACATCTATGTCGACGGGCTGAACGACGTCGACGACATAGTGCTTCAAGACCGGCAGCAGCTCAGCCGAGACGGCGTGATCGTCGTACTCGTCTCCATGGGGCTGGATACAAAGACGCAGCTGGCGCCGCCCGAGGTCATCACGAGAGGTATTTCGATAGGCGAGGATTTCCTCGAGCCGATCAAAGGAGTGGTCGCTGAGGCGATAGACAAGGTCAACTACCGCGGCGCGCGGGACAGAGGCCGCCTCAAAGCGTCGGTGCGCCGTCAGGTCACCAAGTACGTTGCCAACAAACTCAAACAAAAGCCAATGGTGCTGCCCATCATCACCGAGGTGGACAATGCCTGAGTTTGCGCCCGACGTGCGCGCCGAGGCGCTTCGGGCAGAGTATGGGTACGACATCATTGCGGGAGAGAGCCTTCCGCTGCTGATCGCGGCAGCCGTCGCCGCGCCGCGTGCCCGCATATTGGAGATAGGCACGTCGGTCGGCTATTCGGCGCTCTGCCTCGCCATAGCCACGGGCGCGCAAGTCGACACCATCGAGAAAGACGCGGGCAAGCTTGCGGTCGCAAGACGGCTGTGGCGCGACTGCGGCGTATCGGATAGGATATGCGCCCATCTCGGCGACGCCGAAGATGTGGCGCCGCGATTGGCGGCGGCGCGCAAGTACGACTTCGTATTCATAGACGCGGCAAAGAGCAAGTACGGCAGCTATCTGGACGCAATATACGACTTTATCGACACGGGCGCCGTAATTGTTGCCGACGACGTCAACTACTTGGGGCTTGTCGCGGGCGACGGTTATCCGCCGCACAAGCATCGTACGATAGTGACAAAGATGCGCGAGTTCGTGCGCGCGATCACCGATCCGACGCGCTTTGAATGCAAGCTGTTCGACGTCGGGGACGGGGTGGCGGTATGCAAAAAGATATGAGCCGCGTGGAGCTGCTCGCGCCTGCGGGCGATATGTCCAAATTGATCACCGCGTTCCACTTCGGCGCGGACGCGGTCTATGTCGGAGGCAGTGATTTCGGCTTGCGTGCAGGGGCAGCCAACTTCGGCGAAGAAGAGATGCCCGCAGCGGCGAAGTATGCGCACGAGACGGGCAAAAAGCTGTATGCTGCAGTCAACGTATTTGCCCGTAACGCCGACTTCGGCGCGCTTGCGGATCATTTCCGCTTTTTGAGCGGCTGCGGGGTCGACGCAGCGATTGTCACCGATCTCGGCGCGATAGAGCTGTGCCGCAAGGTCGCGCCCGCGCTCGACGTGCATGTCTCGACGCAGGCGAACGTGACCAACAAGTATGCGGCGAAGGTATATGCCGGCATGGGCGTGAAGAGGGTGGTCTTGGCGCGCGAGACGCGTATGGACGAGATCGCCGAGATATGCGATTTTCTCGGCGGCGAAGTCGAGGTCGAGGCGTTCGTACACGGCGCGATGTGCGTGTCGTACAGCGGCAGATGTCTGCTGTCGGCGGCGATGAGCGGCAGGAGCGCCAACCGCGGCAATTGCGCTCAGCCGTGCAGGTGGAACTTTGAATTGACGGAGGCGGGCAGAGGCGGCGCGCATTATCCCGTATTCGAGGACGGGCGCGGGACGTACATCCTCAACAGCGGAGATCTCAATATGATCCGCCACCTGGGTGAGCTTGCCGACGCGGGCGTAAAGTCGTTCAAGATAGAGGGACGGATGAAGTCGCAGTACTATGTCGCGTCCACGGTCTCGGCGTACAGACGGGCTATGGACGGCTATGCGCGAGACAAGCAGTTCGTTCCGGGAGGCGACATCGTGCGCGAGCTTGAACAGACCGCACACCGCGCATACACCACAGGCTTTTATTTCGGCGCGGACGGAGCCAAGGTCAGCGGCGACGTCAATCAGACGCCGGGAGAGAGCGAGTTCGTCGCGCTCGTGCTGGGCTATGACGAGGCGAGCGGGCGCGCTCTCGTAGAGCAGCGCAACGCGTTTGCCGTCGGCGACAGACTGCAATTGCTCGCCGCAGACGGCGGCGTAAACGGCGTCGAGTTCGAAGTGGGCGATCTGCGCAATGAGGACGGCGCGTACGTAAAACGCGCCAAAGACGTGCAGCAGCGATTGACAATGCCCGTGCCCTGCCGCGTGCAGGCGCACGATATATTGAGGAGAAAAAAGGTATGAACACGGACAAGAAAACGATCGTCATACTCTATTCAAAGGGATTTTACGACACCGTCGCGCTCGATCTGACCGAGCGTATGCGGCGTGAATATCCCGACTGCGAAATCATTGCGATCGACGAGGACAGGTACAGCAATATGCTCTCGTCCCGCTTTACGCGCAAACTCTACATTGCGACCGCACGCGTTGCGCCGTGGCTCAACAAATTTGCGTTTGCCGTCCGCAACAAGCTGGTCCGCAAAAAGATAGACAAGACGGTCGCGCCGTACAGCGAGTCGACAAAGGCGCAAAATCCCGATTCCGTCGTCGCTAAGACGAGGATACGTTTCCGCAAGGTGGACAACATCCTCGCGCGTTTCGATCCCGACGTCGTGCTGTGCTTTACGCCCAAGGCTCACAACAAGGCGATCGAGGCAAAACAACGTCTCGGCATGAAAGAGACCGCGGTCTATGCGTTCATCACCGACTATGCGCTCAACAAGGCGTACATCAACTATCAGTCGGACGGCTATCTCGTCCAAAACGACAACGTAAGGGGAGAGCTGCTTGCAAACAACGTTGCCGAAGGCAAGATCCACGTCGTGGGTATGCCGTTTGACAGCGCGCGCGTACTCGAATACGACCGCGGTGAGGTCGCCGAGGCGATGGGCATAGACACGTCGCTTCCGACCGTCACGTTGGATGGCGGCAGATACGGCGTTGCGACGCTCAAAGACGCGTTCGCCGCGCTTGCCGATTACAGCGACAGACTCAATCTCGTCGTGTTGACCGGCGGCAGCAAGTCCATTCTCGGTTTCGTCAAGTCATACGTCAAAGCAAAGGGCATAGACAAGAACGTCTATGTTATCGAGCAGGTCACGGATATGTGGAAAATATACGACATAACCGACGTACTCGTGACCGCGCCCACGATAGTGACGATCTATGAAGCGTGCATCAAAAATATCCCGTGCGTGTTGATAAAACCCATAAATGTTCACGACTCCGAAAATGCCGAATACATCGCCGCCGGGCAGCTCGCTCAGCGCGGCGGCAAGGATGAACAGCTCGTCACGGCGGTACTCGGATTCCTCAACAACAATATGCTCAAACAGGAGTATCTGTACAACCAACGCAAGTTTTACGACAGGTCGGCGATGGGTGTAATGTGCAAGCTGATACACGACGGCGCGACGTCGATATATGCGCTCAAACATCCTGCGATCGGACAAAAGGAGGACGAACAATGAAGGCAGTCATCAAACTCAAAGACGGCAGACAGATGACCGCGGAGCTGTATCCCGACGCCGCTCCGCTCTCGGTCGCAAATTTCGTCGAATTGGCGAAGAGCGGCTTTTACGACGGACTGATTTTCCACCGCGTCATTGCCGGTTTCATGATCCAGGGCGGAGGCATGGACGGCAAGATGCGTCCAAAGCAGGCAAAGACGGTCAAAGGCGAGTTCGCCTCCAACGGCGTGGACAATCCCGTAAAGCACAAGCTCGGCGTACTCTCCATGGCGCGCGCGTCGGCGCCCGACAGTGGCAGTTCGCAGTTTTTTATATGCGTTGAGGACTGCTCTCACCTCGACGGCGCTTACGCCGCTTTTGGCAAGTTGACCGACAAGGCGAGCGAGGACGTTGCGATTGCGATCTCAAAGGTGCGCACGTCGCGCGTCGGGTGGTATGACGACGTGCCCGCAGAGCCGGTCGTCATCGATACGATAGAGATCGTCGACTGAAAAAAGCGGATTTTGCGGCATACTACCGATATGGAGTATGCCGCTGTTTTTTTACTCTTCTTGCAGCTTACGCGCTGCGCGATGCTCGGCTTGGCGCGCCGCGAGCTGCCGCGCGGCACGTTTGCGGCGTTTGCGCTCGCGCTGTCCATGTGCGTGCCGGCGGGAAGAGTATGCGTCCCGTTTTTCGTCGCTGCGGCGATAGGGGCTTACGCGCTGTTTTGCGCGCGCGATTCGTGCGGGTTTGTCGGAGCGGCGGTGTGCGCGTGTGTTTTTTTGCTCGGCGGAAGGGCGACGTTCGCATATGCGGGAACGGGTGCGTTCGCGTTGTCGCTCGCGCTGTCGGCGGCGTTTTCGTCGAGCGGAGCCGACCTTGTCGGCAGAGTGACCGTTGGTAGTGTAATTGCGGATATGTATTCGCTTTTTGTCCGGAGCGGCGGCTATCTTCAATGCGTTGCCGCCGGCATGCATACATCGTATTATCTCATCGTGTCCGCTGCCGCAGCGGCGGCGTTTGACGCGCTTGCTGCCGCCCGTACCGTGACCGAGCCGTCCTTTTCGGTCTTAAACGAGCCGCATTGCGCCGCGCCGCGTCGGCGCGCATACGCGCATGCATGCTTTTGTAGCGATTATCGCTTTACTTTGCGCGAGGAATAATGTATAATTGCGGTGCAAAGGAGGAAGCATGCAGACAAGACCGCTCGTCGCCGTAGTCGGCAGACCCAATGTGGGCAAGTCGACGCTGTTCAACAAACTTGTAGGCAGGCGCGTTTCCATCGTCGAGGACGTGGAGGGCGTGACCCGCGACAGGCTCTATTGCGATACCGATTGGTGCGGCAAGGCGTTTACTTTGATCGACACAGGCGGTCTCGACGTACGCAGCGACGACGAGATGCTCTCGCACATACGCGAGCAGGCAAAGGTCGCGGTCGACATCGCCGACTGCATTTTGTTTGTCACGGACGGCAGAGCCGGGGTGACATCCAACGACCGCGAGGTCGCCTCTTTTTTGCGCCGAAGCGGCAAACCCATCGTACTTGCGGTCAATAAGCTGGACAACAACGAGGTCGATAAGACCTATGATTTTTACGAACTCGGCATAGGCGAACCCTATGCCGTATCCGCTGTGCAGGGGATGGGGCTCGGCGATCTTTTGGACGCGTTGACGGCGCATCTTCCCGCATATGACTGCGAGGGAGAGGACGACGTACTCGACATAGCCATCGTGGGCAAGCCCAATGCCGGCAAGTCGTCTTTGACCAACAAGATACTCGGTTACGACCGTGTGATCGTCAGTGACATCGCGGGCACGACGCGCGACGCGATAGATACTCCGTTCGAGAGGGACGGCTTCAAATACAACATCATCGATACTGCCGGCATACGCAAAAAGTCCGGGGTCAAACGGGGCGTTGAACAATACAGCGTGTTGCGGTCGCTCGCCGCGATAAGGCGCGCGGACGTCGTGTTTATTGTCATCGACGCCGCCGACGGAGTGACCGAGCAGGACATAAAGATATGCGGCTACGTTCACGAACAGGGCAAGCCGTCCGTGATCGTGATGAACAAGTGGGACGCGGTCGAAAAGGATACGCATACTTCGGCAGCGCGCGACAAGCAGCTCGCGTCACAGCTCAAATTCATGGACTATTTCGTCACAGTCTATGTCTCGGCTTTGACGGGGCAGAGGGTAGAAAAATTGCTTGCCGAGGCGCGCGGCGTCCATGAACAGGCGAGCCGTCGCATCACTACTGCGCTGCTCAACGATATCGTCCGCGACGCGGTGCTTGCCGTCGAACCTCCGTCGGACAACGGCAGGCGGCTGAAAGTATTGTACGTGACGCAGGGCGGCGTCTGTCCGCCGACGTTCGTGTTCTTTGTCAACGACGAAAAGCTCGCCCATTTCAGCTACCGCAGATATCTGGAAAATTCGCTTCGCAAGGCGTTTGAATTTAGAGGTACGCCGATAAGAATGGTGTTCCGCAACCGCCGCGACGAATTTGCGGAATAGCGTTTAACGCACACGGGCGTCGGAAAACAAACAAGGAAAAAGTTTTGTCAGGAGATACACTATGAAGTACACGGAACTCACCAAAGAACAGCTCGAGACTTTGCTCGAGACCTATCGCAAGGAGTACGAAGAGGTCGTCGCCAAGGGCTACAAAGTCGATATCGCGCGCGGCAAGCCCTGCTTTGAACAGACGCAAATCGCGTTCGGCATGTTGGACAAGCCGAGAGCGGAAGAATTTCCCAAATCCGTATTCAACTACGGCGGGCTCGAGGGTATTCCCGAGATGCGCAAGCTGTTTGCGGACATACTCGGGCTCGAACCGTCCGAGGTATTCGTCGCCGGCAACAGCTCTCTCAATCTGATGTACGACACTATACAGAGAGGGATGCAGTTCGGCTTCGGCGGCTGTGAACCGTGGAACAAGTCCAAGATCAAATTCCTCTGCCCTGTTCCCGGATACGACCGTCATTTCGCTATCACCGAGCATTTCGGCATAGAGATGATCAACGTTCCGTTGACCGGCGAAGGACCAAATATGGATCTGGTAGAGAACTATGTTGCGAACGATCCGTCGATCAAGGGCATTTGGTGCGTGCCCAAGTATTCCAATCCGACCGGAGAGGTCTATTCCGACCGTGTGGTCGAGCGGCTTGCGAGCATGCCCGTTGCCGCCAAGGACTTCAGGATCTTTTGGGACAACGCCTATTGCGTACACGAACTGACCGACTCTCCGGCAAAGCTCGCTAACATCATGGCTTACGCCAAGAAAGCGGGCGCCGAGGACAGGGTCTTTGAGTTCGCGTCGACTTCCAAAATCACGTTTGCGGGCGCGGGCGTAGCGTGCATGGGCATGAGCGAAGCCAATCTCAAAGAGGCACTTTCGCACATCACCTTCCAGACGATAGGCTATGACAAGGTCAATCAATACAGGCATTACGTCTATCTGCGTTCGCCCGAACACATCGCCGAGATCATGGACCGTCAACGCGCGATCATCGCGCCCAAGTTCAGGGCGATCATCGAGGCGTTGGAGCGCAGTTTCGGCGACGACTGCGACATCGCGGCGTGGACGGATCCCAAGGGCGGTTATTTCATCAGCCTCGACGTGCTCGGCGGCTGCGCGCGCGAGGTCGCAAGACTTTGCAAAGCTGCGGGTCTGACGCTGACGGGCGCGGGCGCGACCTATCCCTACGGCAGGGACGACGCCGACCGCAATCTGCGCATCGCGCCGACGTTCACCAATGCCGACGACCTGCCTGCGGCGATAGAGATATTGATCGCAAGCATAAGGCTTGCCTGCACCGCAAAACTCGCGGAGGAAAAACAATGAGGCTGTTGGTCGCGTCCGACATACACGGTTCGGCGTATTGGACGCGCCGTCTGCTGCAGGTCGCTCAAGAGGAGAAAGCGGACGAGATCGCTCTGCTCGGAGACATATTCTATCACGGTCCGCGCAATCCGCTGCCCGAGGAGTATGCTCCGCTCGAGGTGGCTGAACTGCTCGGCTCGGTCAATGACAGGCTCATCGTAGTCAAGGGCAATTGCGACAGCGAGGTGGACGCCATGGTCGCGCCGTTCTCGTTTGCCGACATAGCGCAGATATACGCGGACGGAGTAAAGCTGACGTTGACGCACGGGCACGTGTTCAACAAAGACGCTTTGCCCAAAAACTTCGGCGACGTGCTGTTGTACGGGCATTTCCATACGGGATTTGTCCTCAAAACGGACGGCGCGGTGATCGCCAATCCCGGCTCGGTGTCGCTGCCCAAGGACGGGACGGCGCACGGCTACATCATCATCGACGGCGGCGAGATCGCGCTCAAAGATTTAAAAGACCGCCGCACGATCGAGAAGGAGGTCATCAAATGAAAATTTTCGATACTAAGGTCCAGGAACTTAAATACGAAGTTCTCCGCGAGGTCATCAAGGCGGCGGACAAGGGCGATATGAGCAACATATACATCGACATTCCAAAGCAGATCTCGCCCGGTCCCAAGCCGACGATGCGCTGCTGCATATACAAAGAGCGAGCGATCGTCCAGGAACGCATCAAGATGGCACTCGGCGGCAACAAAGCCAACCCCAACAGCGTCGAGGTAATTGACGCGGCGTGCGACGCATGTCCGATCGAGGGTATGTACATTACGCCCGCCTGCCGCGGCTGCATCGTTCACAAGTGCCAGCAGGCTTGCCCCAAAAACGCGATCACGATCGTCAACAACAAGCCGGTGATCGACAAAGAGAAGTGTGTCGAGTGCGGCAGATGCGCCAAGGCGTGCCCGTACAGCGCGATCATCGAACAGCGCAGACCGTGCGTCCGCAGCTGCAAAGTCGGCGCGATCAAGATGGACGAAAACAAAAAGGCGGTGATCGACAACGACAAGTGTGTCTCCTGCGGCGCGTGCGTCTATCAATGTCCGTTCGGCGCGATCGTAGACAAGTCGTTTGTTTTGGACGCGCTCGACATTCTCAAAAAGTCCGAAAACAATACCAAATATCACGTCTATGCCGTCGTCGCCCCCTCGATCGCCAGTCAATTTACCGGCGTTGCGTTGCCCAAGGTGGCGAGCGGACTCAAAAAGTTAGGTTTCTATGACATCGCCGAAGCGGCTATGGGCGCCGACGTCACGCTGTGGCACGAGGCTAAGGAATTCAAGGAAAGAGGCATATTGACCACTTCGTGCTGCCCGTCGTTCGTGATGTTCATCGAAAAGAACTTCCCCGAATTGACCAAGTACATCTCCTCGTCCGTCTCTCCGATGGTCGAGACCGCGTTTATCATCAAGCGCGAGGACCCTGCCGCCAAGTGCATATTCATAGGACCTTGCACAAGCAAAAAGTTGGAATACCGCATGCCCAAGACCAAGGGCGGCATAGACTGCGTTCTGTCGTTTGAGGAATTGCAGGCGTTTTTCGACGCGCGCGATATCGACCTGCATTCGCTCGAAGACTGTCCGGTCGACGCGGCGTCCTATTACGGGCGTATTTTCGCCAAGTCAGGCGGCATCACGCAGGGCGTCGTCAACGTAGCGAAGTCGATGGGCGTCGACAATCTCAAGCCCGTATCGATGAGCGGGCTTGAAGAGTGCAAGATCAATTTGCTCAAGCTCAAATTGGGCAGAGCCGCCGAGAACTTCTTCGAGGGCATGGCTTGCGAGGGCGGATGTCTCAACGGCGCGCTCAGTCTGCATCACGAACAGCGTTGCGTCGTCGACATCGACAAGTACGGCAACGCCGCGTCTCACAAGGACATCGACGCCAGCGTCGAGCGTTACGAGCGCAGTCTCGAGGCGGCGAAAGAGAACGGCGTGGAGTTGTGAGCGAGGATCGAGGAGAGAGATATGACCGAATACACTTTTGACACACAGCTTTTGATCGACGGCGAAGAACTCGACGCCGATGAGATCAGGACGCACATCGAGACGCACATCAAGGGTGACTGTCTGCTTGTCGTGGGCGACGACGAATTGATCAAGATACATTACCACACCGACACGCCGTGGAAGGTGTTGGAGTATTGTTCAGAGCTAGGCGACATATACGACGTCGTTGTCGAGAATATGGCGCGGCAGGAAAACGGGCTGAAAGGCTAAACCGATTTTTGAAATGCGGCTTTTTCGGGAGCCGCATTTTTGCTGCCGCAAAACGGCTGCTCCGCATTTGGCATATCCGCGGTTTTCGAGAATATCATATAGCGAACAAAAGCCCCGGAGGTAGCTATGCAGCAATTAGATCTATACAACGACATCGCCGAGAGGACGGGCGGCGACATCTATATAGGGGTGGTCGGTCCGGTAAGGACGGGCAAGTCCACGTTCATCAAGAAATTCGCGGAACTCGCGCTGATAGGCGGTATAGAGGACGAGCACCGCCGTAGGCGCGTTACCGACGAACTGCCGCAGTCTGCGGACGGCAAAGCGGTCATGACGACTCAGCCAAAGTTCGTGCCCGACGGCGGAGAGACGATATCGCTCGGCGACGGGCGAAGCGCAAACGTGCGGCTCATCGACTGCGTCGGCTATATGATCCCGTCGGCGGCAGCAGCGGACGGCGAAGGCAAAACAAGGATGGTCGATACGCCGTGGAGTGAAGAAAAGATGCCGTTTGACGAGGCGGCGGAATTAGGGACGCGTAAGGTGATACGCGACCATTCGACGATAGGCATACTCGTGACCAGCGACGGCAGCGTCACTGACGCGCCGAGAGCGGAATATGTGGACGCGGAGCGCCGTGTCGCCGCCGAACTCGCCGCGATCGGCAAGCCGTACGTCATAGTACTCAACACTCGTCACGAGAGAGACTCGGAGACTAAAAAGCTCGCCGCAGCGATGCGCGAGACGTACGGCGTGCCCGTGATCGTACAAAACGTCGCCCATATGGACAAGGATTCGCTTGTCGCCGTGCTTGACTGCGTACTCGGAGCGTTCCCGATCGAGTCCGTAGGAGCCAAGCTGCCCGATTGGCTGAGAGCGCTTCCCGCAGACAATGCGATAGTTGCGGACATAGTCTCGCGCGTCGCCGAGTATGCGTCCAAGGCAAAAACAATGTCCGATTACAAGGCTTTTTCGCCCATGTTCGACGACAGCGATGACATAGACAAGCTGACGGGCATCGAAGTCGACTACGCCAAGGGACGCATCGTGTTGGACGTCCTGCCCAAGAAGGGTCTGTTTTACCGCGTGCTGTCTCAGCAATGCGGAGTGGATATCGGCGACGAATTCAAACTTGTCGGCGCGATCCGCGAGATGAGCGAGGCGAAGCGACGCTACGACAAGCTCGCGGCGGCGATAGAAGACGCGGACAATTACGGTTACGGCGTGACCGCGCCCGGACTCGAAGATATGGAATTCGAACGCCCCGAGATAGTGCGCAAAGGTTCGCGTTTCGGCATCAAGATGAGGGCGAGCGCGCCGTCTTACCACATTCTGAAAGTGGATGTTGAGACCGAGGTCAATCCCATACTCGGCACCGAGGCGCAGGACGAAAACATGGTAAGGGATTGGCTTGATACCTTCGGCGAAGACACCGAGGGGATTTGGCAGACCAATATGTTGGGCAAGTCGCTCAACGTACTTGCCCGCGACGGATTGACCGGCAAACTGTCGTCCATGCCCGAAGAGGCTCGGGCAAAGTTGCGCAAGACCGTCACCCGTATAGTCAACGAGGGGAGAGGCGGCGTACTGTGTATATTGCTTTGACGGTACGTTATTGACGATACTAATTGATACTAATTGATACTAATTGATAATAATGTCAAGGCGGAGATCACGACTCCGCCTTGTTCCGCACGATTAACGTCCCGACTGTACCGCGCATATCATGATATCGGGAGCGGGTTACATCACGTCCTATAGGACAAAGAGGAGGTGAGGTGATGTATCCGAACTACTATGGTTTCGCAGCATATGTATTGCCGTGCGGCAGTCCGCCGTGCTGCAACGTTTCCACCCGCGCTTGTCGCTGTTCGGCGGCGTTCCCGTATTGGTTCAACCCCTGCGGTTGGTATATGTGACCGCAGGACTGATACGGTACTGGCGGATCAAATACGAGTCTCGAACGCCTTTGCCGCCGAGTTAGGCATGACAGAGAGGGACGCGCTTTTCGGCGCGCCCCTCTTTGTTCAGTTGCTCTGCCCGGGACATACGTTTTGACCTATGTCTGCCGCTCGGCATCCGAGGCAATTGGCAAACGACAGACAGCAAAAGATAAGCGAAAGCGGATCGCAGGAGTTTGTCTGTCCTCCGCCGTTGTTGTTCATTGCGAGCAACAGCAAAAGCAGCAAGTTGGAATTCATTTTTCCCTCCGATAGCGGTATTTCGACACAACGCGCTCTTTTGCGCGGCATTGATCGATATATAATATGTTCATATGACGGCGCATATGCGCTCGGAGGTTACGATATGACGATGTACAGAGGGTGTCTGACGGTGGATGAGCGTCAGGAGAGAAACATTTTGGACAGCATGCCGCCGGGGCGGGCGCTCTGCGGCATAGCGCGCTTTTTTGCGGTGTTTTCGGATGAGACGCGGCTCAAGATATTGTCCGCATTGTCCATGAAGGAACTTTGCGTAGCGGATCTTTGCTTTTTGCTGGCGACCGAACAGAGTACGATCTCGCACCAACTGCGGCTGCTCAAAGACGCCGGCATAGTCGCGTCGCGCAAGGCGGGCAGGCTGACTCTGTATGCGATAGTCGATCCATATGTCGCCGAGGTGATGATGACGGGCGCAAGGCAGCTAAGGCGCAGGCAGCGGTGATTTTGCGCGCTTGACGCGCGCGGCTTGCAAAACGCGCGACGTTGTGTTATCATTGCGGTATGGACATCGCGTCGATCCTCAAAGACCTGCCGCATCAAAGCGGCGTATATATCATGTACGGAGCGAGCGGACAGATCCTGTACGTCGGCAAGGCGCGCGATCTGTTCAAGCGCGTGCATCAATATTTCGGCAACAAAGCCAACCGCACCGAAAAGGTACTCAGGCTGGTTGCCAAGGTCGACGACATCAAGTACATTATCACGCGTAACGAAGTCGAGGCGTTGGTACTCGAAAACAATCTCATCAAAAAGCATAAGCCGCCTTACAACATACTCCTCAAGGACGACAAAAACTATCCCTTTGTCAAGATCGACGTCAAGGCGGATTTTCCGCGCGTCGAGGTCGTCCGCAAACTCAAAAACGACGGCTCAAAGTATTTCGGACCGTATATGATAGGCATCACCGCAGGGGAGATCACCGACCTCATCAACAGCGCGTTTTGCCTCAGAGACTGCAAGCTGGATATGCGACGCGTCCCGGCGGGGCACCGCCCCTGTCTCAACTATCACATCAAGCGTTGTTATGCTCCCTGCGCGGGCAAAATAACCAAGGAAGAATACGGCGCGATCATCAAAGAGGTCATCGCGTTTTTGTCCGGCAACGACAAGTCCGTCGCCAAGATCCTGACCGACAAGATGAACGAGGCGGCGGACAACGAGGAGTATGAACTCGCGCTCAATTACAAGCAAAAATTGCAGGTGCTCGACAAGCTCGTGCGCAGGCAGGTCGGCGCGCTGCCGAAGGACTTCGATCTCGACGTGTTTGCGATCGAGAGCAACGGGCTAAACACCGTAGTCGCGCTGCTGTTTGTCCGCGCCGGCAAGATCGTAGGCGGGGACAAGTTTGTCGTCAACGACTACGGGCTGAGCGATTCGATTACATTGTCCAATTTCGTGATGCGATTTTATGACGGCGACGTACTTGCGCCGGACGAGGTGGTGGTTTCGATCGACGTCGATGATCAGGATGTTTTGCAGCAATATCTGTCCGAAAAGTTTGGCAAAAAGCTCAACGTCATCACCCCTCGGCAGGGTGTGAGGCGTCAGCTTTGCGACATGGCGTCCTCCAACGCGAGCGACTATTTGGACAAGTCGCTCTCGCTCAAAGAGAGACAGGACAACATGACCGTCGGAGCGGTTATGCAATTGGGCGAATATCTTCATCTCGAGCGTTTACCCGCGCGAATGGAGTGCTATGACATCTCGCACATCAGCGGTACCAACAAGGTTGCGTCCATGGTCGTGTTCACCAACGGCGAACCGGACAAGGCGGCATACCGCAAGTTCCGCATCAAGACCGTCGAGGGCAACGACGACTTCGCGTCTTTGCAGGAGACGTTGACCCGTCGCCTGACCGAACTGAAGAACGGCAGCGAGGACGAGAGCCTCGGCGCGCGTCCGGATCTCATCGTCATAGACGGCGGCAAAGGGCAGCTGTCATCCGTAATGGAGATCGTCGACGCGCTCGGCGTCACCGACATTCCGTTCATAAGCCTTGCAAAGCGCGAAGAGGAAGTCTTTTTGCCGGGGCGCAGCGAGCCGGTAATATTGCCGCGCAACAGCTATGCTCTCAAATTGTTGCAGCGCATCCGCGACGAGGCGCACCGCTTTGCGATCACTTTCCACCGTCAATTGCGCAAAAAGTCACAGACTGTCAGCGATCTGCTGTCCGTGCCGGGAGTGGGAGAGGGCAGAGTGAAGGCGCTCTACAGACATTTCGGCACCCTCGCTGCGATCAAGAGCGCAAGCGCGGAACAGCTCGCCGCGGTCAAGGGAATGAATATGCCGGCGGCGCAAGCGGTGTACAGGCATTTTCATTCTGACCGACAGCACGAAACATGACGTATATCCGGCGATCAGACAAAATAAATACGAAACAAAGACGTCTTGACAAAGAAAAACGTCCGAAAAGCCGTGAAAGACGAACAAAACGCCTTGTAGCGGCATTTTGTATTTGCGAAACAAGAAAGTGGAAAGATGTCTTGACAGGCATTTCCATCCGCCGTGCCATCGTTTACGTTATATCGCGCTCAAACGACGGAGATAGGACAAAACAGAGAGCGAAAATTCTCTTTTGAGAACAAAATGTATTTTTTGTTTGACAGGTCGCGCGCGTTATGATATCATATACGTCGAGCCGCATGAGAAGGGTCTCAAGTTTGCTATGCAACACCCGGGTCAGCGAGACTGGAAAGAGGAGGTAAATCAATGTACGCAATCGTTACAAGCGGCGGCAAGCAGTACAAGGTCGAAAAGGATCAGATCGTAAAGGTCGAAAAGCTTGACGCGAACGTCGGAGACAAGGTCGAACTGTCCGTCGTGATGCTGTGCGATGATGGCAACGTGGTCTTGGGCGCAGACGCAGCCAAGGCGACCGTCGTTGCCGAAGTCGTCGCGCAGGACAAGGCGAAGAAGATCGTCGTCTTCAAGTACAAGGCGAAGAAGAACGAGCGCAAGCGTCAAGGTCACAGACAGCCTTTCACCGCGCTCAAGATCGCCGATATCAAGGCATAATGACTCACGTTGTCGTCACAAGACGCAACAACAGAATAGTTTCGGTCGAGTGTACCGGTCACACCGGGTACGGAGAGCAGGGCGAGGACATCGTCTGCGCGGCGCTCTCGTCGATCGTCCAGACGGCGGCTCTCGGGCTGTTGCAGGTGGTCGGGGTAGGTCTCGATTACCGCACCGACGAGAGGGGATATCTCAAAATGTCGCTGCCCGCAGACCTTGACGAAAAGGCGCGGCACGACTGCGACGTCGTCCTCGAGACAATGCTCCTGGGCGTAGCGGATCTCAACCAAGGCTATTCCGACTTCATCGAATTGGAGGTAAAGTAAGATGTTCATCAATATACAGCTTTTCGCGCACAAGAAGGGCGGCGGCTCCACTCGCAACGGCAGAGATTCCGAGGCTAAGCGTCTCGGCGTCAAGAGAGCGGACGGTCAATTCGTCAGCGCCGGCAGCATTCTCGTCAGACAGAGAGGCACCAAGTTCCACGACGGCAACAACGTCGGCAAGGGCGGCGACGACACTCTTTATGCGCTGATCGACGGCGTCGTCAAGTTCGAGCGCAAGGGCAAGGACAAAAAGCAAGTGAGCGTTTACGCCAAGGCGGAGTAAGCTCAAACGTCAATTCCGACGGTCGCATCGCGGCCGTCTTTTTTTGCGGTTTAACGTCAGGTTTGGCTGAGTTTTGCTGCAATATGTCGGGATCTCTTAGGAAAAGAGTATTGGCGTGCAGACGTCATATATTTCGCCGCACCTGAGGCAGGTGAAATCGCGTTTGCTCGGTTGGCGTACTCAAAAGGCTGTTACGGCTTTTTGTCGTTCGCGGCAAGCGTCCTCGAACACAGGTGCAAAAATTGCCCGTCGCTCCGCGTTTCTTTGATATTTCCCGATCTTTGCGTATAAGATCGCCGATCCGCCGACGCGTTTTGGTCTGGCTCGGACGTCAAAATCCCGTATTGACACGATCTTAAAGAGGTGTTATCATATATGCGTAAATGCGTGGGAGCGCAAGGGAGGTAATTATGAAAAAGCGGCTTTTTCGGCAGCATTGATCTTACTTGTTGCCGCTTTGACAGTCGGATGTTTCACCGCTTGCTACGGTGACGCCGACTATTTCGCGGATCTTGCGGGATACGGTTTTTGGGCTAATGCCCCCGACGAGGCGATCGCCCAGCCCAAGATCGGACAATTTGTGCGCGACTTTTTGGTTTCGCCTTTACCGGAAGGCAAGACAGTCAAAAAAGTAGCTTTCATCGGTTATGACGGATGCAGGGCGGACGCGCTGATCAATGTTCTGGATACGCCCGACGAGATCGGCGGCGACAACTCCACGTCTCTTTACAGCGGCATTGCCGATGTACTCAAAGGCGAGGACGCCGGAATCTATTATGCGTACGCCGGCGGACAAAAGGGCAAGGACAACGAATAGCACACCTCGACCGCGCCCGGATGGGCTGCTCTGACCACCGGAGTTTGGGGGACGGAAAACGGCATCACCGACAACGGCATGCCCAAAAAGATAGAACATAAGACCTTTATGCTCGAAGCGGCGGAAGGCAAGTTCGGAGGCGTAGTCTATCGGACGACGTTCGCGGCAAGCTGGCTCGCCCATTTCAACGAAAACTATACGGATGAGATCGAGTATCTGCGCGCGGAATCCTCGTCGCCCGTCGCAAAGGTCGAACTTGCCGGTGCGAACGCCGAGACGGTAACCGCATATCTCGACGCGATCGCAGGCAGTACGAAGATCCCCATGCGCCACAAATACGTCTCCGACGACGTCGCGCTTCACGAATATCTGTTGTCATGCGTAGAGGAGGGCGGTGAAAACGAGAGGGATATCATCTTCGGTATTTACGAGGGCACAGACCATAACGGCCACGGCACAGGCTTCGGCAACGACAATTACAAGTATATCAAAGGTTTCCGCGACGAGGACGCGATGGCGTACGAATTGTTGACGGCGATATACTCGCGCCCGTCGTTTGAACAAGAGGATTGGCTGATCGTCATAACCACCGATCACGGCGGCATCGAGACCTGGCACGGCGGTCAGACGCTCGAAGAGCGCTCGACATGGATAGTTTGCAACAAGCCCATCGGCGATAAGTACATGGGCAGCGGCTACGACGGATATACCGAAAAATAAATTGTGATATACGGCAGGCGGGCACGGGTTTCCGCGTCCGCGTTTGTATAAAATTCTAAACAGATAACAAAGGCGGCTTTGAACAATTCGTCCAAAGCCGCTTTTGTCTGCGGTCCGATCCACCCGTCAAGCGGGCGGATATTTGTTTGCGGTGATTCAGCCCCTGAATTTGAGCGTGAGATCGAGAGTGTGGATCTTGCCGGGCAGGATGTCGTATTGCGGCTTTGTGCAAGCCATCGCCGGAGTATCGCCGCCGACGCCGCGCTGTTTGCCGTCCACACAGACTGTGAGCGCGTTTTCTCTTCCGAGTTCGTGCAGGTGCTGCGCGTTTTGCAACATCTCGTAGGTGTACGGATGCACGGTCATTTCGAACGGTTTGCCCACCGCGCGCAGCGATACTCCCGCTTTGTCGCCGATGCTCGCGTATCTCACGCCGGTGCGGTTGCCGTTCTCCTGCGGATAGAGGTAGTCGTGGATCATATCCTCCGCCTTGCCGGTCCAAAGTCCGAGTTCGGCGCCCGTAGCGCGGTCGCAATAGTTTTCGTGCGGACCTTTGCCGTACAGAGACACGCCGTCTATGCCGTCCGCAAGGCGGAAGGTGAAGCCGTAGCGTTCCATGCTGCACTTGACGTTCAAAGACATCGCAAGGCGCACCGAGCCGTCTCCGGTGAAGGTGTAAGTAGTCTTGAGATGTTTGACGTGCGGCATCGTCCAGGCGATCTCCGCAGTCACTATGCCGTCGCTCTCAAAGACGTTGACGCTCTTTGCGTGCAGCTTTCTTTGAGCACGGACCCCCCTGTCTTTGCCCATGAACAGCGTGGATACGAACGACGGGACTTGCGGCAGAGCGTCGTTGTCGATCGTCGCTCGCGCAAAGTTGGGACGAACGGGCGAGGAGAGCAATTCTTTGTCTCCGACTATCGCCGAGGTGATGAAGCCGTTGCCGCTCAGCGAGTAGATCGTGTCGCCTGCGGTGATCGTCCAGCCGCCGCTGACAGATGTGCATTGAGCGCCTTTTACAGACACGGGCGCCGAAAAATCAAATTGCTTTACGACGAATTGACCGCTTGCCGCGACGTGTCCCGCCTTGGCGTAAGGCTCGTCTTTTGCGGTCAGCATACGCACATTGAGGACGATCTCTTTGTCGCTTGGCATACTTGCGATCTCGGGAAGGGGTACTTGCGCCTTTTCGCCGGGCGCGCATTTGACCACGCTCGTTTTGCTTGCCAATTCTTCGCCCTCTGCGACATATGCGGTGACGAATTCGTAGGCGTCGAGGTCGGAAAAGTTATGTCTGTTGACGACGGTCAACTTGCCGTCCGCATACTCAAATCCCGCCTTGGCGTATTGATGTTTGACTTCGTAAAGCGCGGGGTTTGGCGAACGGTCGCCGCGGACGATGCCGTTGAATGCGAACCTGCCCGCATTTGGCTTGTCGCCGAAGTCGCCGCCGTACAGCCACGCGTCCTTGCCGTCTATCTCGCGGTGTATCGCCTGGTCGGCAAAGTCCCAAATGAACCCTCCCGCGAGGCGGTCGTATTTGCGGAACATATCCCAATAGTCTGAGAAGTCGCCGAGCGCGTTGCCCATGCAATGAGCGTATTCGCATTGGATAAAGGGCAGGTCGCGGTACATATCGGGGGTATATTTGCTGCCGAGGGGCGACCACAGCGCCTGGCAGTGGCGCATAGGTTTGTTCTCTCCGATGACGGGCATCTTTTCGACGTGCGAGTACATTTCGCTCAAAACGTCGCCCACCTTGCCCGATTGGTCGGGTTCATAGTGTATGAATCTCGACTTGTCGAGGGATAGCACGGCATCGCGCATGACGGCGAAGTCCTTGCCGAAGCCCGCCTCGTTGCCCAAAGACCAGCTGATTATACAGGGATGGTTTTTGAGCCTCTCTACCATATTGACAGCGCGGTAGACGCATTGGTCGACCCACTTCTTGCTGCTTGCAGGCAAAAATGCCGCAAGCCCGTGGCTTTCGAGGTTTGTCTCCGCCATGACGAGGATGCCTATGCGGTCGCACATCTCGTAGAACGCGTCGCAATTGGGGTAGTGAGAGTTGCGGATAGCGGTGATGTTGTTGGCTTTGCACAAAAGCAGATCCTTTTCGATCAGCTCGCGCGGCACCGCGTGCCCGTGATAGGGGTGGAACTCGTGGCGGTTGACGCCGTATATCTTGATGGGTTTGCCGTTGAGCAAGATGAACGGACCTCTGCCGTCCTTCATGCCTTGGATGCGCACTTCGCGGAAACCGAAATCGTACTCGCGCCTGTCGATCTCTTTTCCGTCCGCGAGCAGAGTGACGCGCACGCGGTAAAGGTTGGGGAACTCGTCCGACCACAATTTGACGTCGTTGAGCGGCGCGGTCAGTTCGATCCGCTTTGTGCCTACGGAGAGTTTGCCTATGTTTTCGGACATTTCGGCGACGGTTTTGCCGCCGTCCGACAGAGTCAGTTTTACCTCGTAAGACGCGCCTTCGTCTTTGCGCGACTCGAGGGTGACCGCAGTCTTGAAGTCGGCGTCTTTGTAGTTGTTTTTGAGAGTGGACAGCGAAAAACAGTCTATGACCTCGGTGTGCGGTTTCGTGATCAGCCAAACGCTGCGGAAGATGCCCGACAGACGCCACATATCCTGATCTTCGAGATAGCTGCCGGTGCAATAGCGGTACACGGTGACAGCCAGCTTGTTTACGCCTTTGCGTACGACGGAGGTGACGTCGTACTCCTGCGGGCTGAACGTGTCCTCGGAGTAGCCGACGAATTTGCCGTTGACATAGATGTCGCCGCAGCAATTTATGCCGTCGAAGCGCAGGAATACGTCGCGGTCGGCGCCGTCGAACTCAAACTCGGTGACATAACAGCCTGCGCTCGTCTTGCGTTCCTTGACCTTTGGTACGGCGAGCAGATTGAACTGCGCCAGCGCGTACGGATACATATAATTTGTGTAGATGGGGGTGTCGTAGCCTTTGATCTGCCATTCGGACGGGACGTCGATCTCGTCAAAGCCGGCGGGGGCGACTCCGTCCGCTTCATAGCCCTGCGGGATGAGGTTTATCGACGGTACGAATTTGAATTTCCACTTGCCGTCAAGGCAAGTCGCGGAGGCGTTGCCGTCCTTGTCCAACGGGAATCCCGCGGCGCTGCGTTTGAGTGAATTGACGTTGTAGACGGACAGGGTAGCGAAGTTTTTCATAATTTTCTCCTTGTAAGGCCTGAAGTATTGTCGGATATATAATAACACATCGCGCGCGCATTTTCAACCATAAAAAGGTTTTAAGGGCGCCGTATTTGATTTCGGCGGAAATTTGTGCTATAATTCGATAGAATCAGGCAATATGTGCGGAGAAAATCGGTATGAAAAGTGATATCATCGTACAGAGAGAAGACTTCGACATCGGGCGCATCCTCGACTGCGGACAGGTGTTCCGCTATTTCTCCGACGGCGACGGCTACACCGTCGTTTCGGGCGACAGGGTGTGCTACGTCGTCCAGGACGAGTCGCGCGCGGTCATCTCGTCGGACGACCCCGGGTACTTTGCCGAATACTTCGACCTCGACCGCGATTACCGCGCCATCCGGGCAGACCTTGCCGACAAACCGTTTATGGGCGAGGCGGTCGCCTATGGCAGAGGCATACGCATTCTGCGCCAGCAGCCGTTCGAGACCTTGATCGGTTTCATAGTCTCCGCAAACAACCACATCCCGCGCATCAAGGGCATTTTGGGCAGGATATGCGAGCGGCTCGGCAAAGACATAGGCGGCGGCATACACTCCTTCCCGACGCCCGAGGCGATGGCGTCGAAGGACGCGGCTTTCTATGCGTCGCTCGGCGCGGGGTATCGCGCCGAATATCTCGCGGACACCGCAAGGCGGGTGGCGGACGGGTTCGACCTGCAAAGGGTGTTCGATATGCCGTCGGACGAAGCGTGCAAATATCTATGTACGCTCAAAGGCGTCGGTCCGAAGGTCGCGGACTGCATATTGTTGTTCGCGTTCGGCAAGTACGACGTGTTCCCGGTCGACACCTGGATACGCAAGGTCTATGCCGACGTCGTCGGCGGCGACGCGACGAGCGCGCAGATGCGAAAGAAGCTGTGCGCGATCTACGGCGAATATGCGGGCATAGCCCAGCAATATCTGTTTTTTTACAAGAGAGAAACGTCGGGGCGGTAATACTTGACTGCGCGGCGCAAAACACTTCCGATTTTGCCAAGGAGTGATATGAACTGTGCCGCATTGATAGATCTGGGCGCGGCAAAGGTGAATTCCGCCGCGCTCAAAGACGCCGAGCGATCTCTCGGCGTACGATTTTGCCAAGTCAAATTTTACGGTTACAACGCCAAGAAAAACGGAGAACTCAACGCCTACATCAAGGAGTGCGGCGCAGAAGTCGCGCTGCCTCTCCACAACCGCAAAAAGACGCGCATAGACATACGTCAAGCGATCGACGCGGTCGCGGTCGCATGCCTCGAACCGGTAGAGTCTATCTTTCTCGTCGCGGCGGAGGTAGATTGTCTGCCACTGCTCAACGAGTTGCGCCGCCGAGGCAAAAAGATATACTTGGGCTGCGAGAGCGGCAGTATGTACGAGGACAAATGCGACGGCGTGATCGTGTTGGCAAAGACCTTGCCGCAAGAGGAAGCGCCAAGCGAGACGGTGGAATTGCAGCCGGCGGAGAGGGAGAGCGCTGTCGACGAATTTTTGCCGTATACGGGCATAGAGCCTCTCGATGACGACAGGATGAAAGAGGTCGGCGACCGATTGAGACGCGCGGTCGAGGAGAAGAAAGCGCACAAGCGCGCCGTCCGCATCAACGACGAAAAGGAGGAGTTGAAACGGCTTTTGGACAAGTATTTTTGATGCGGAGAACGTACAGATAAGCAGAGACGACCGACACAGGTACGAAAAATCGTGCCGTTTTGCTAAAATCAAAACGCAAACATATAACTAATGATAGTATAATAAATTCAAGCATTGACATATAACCGAATCTGTGATAAAATCAAAATATGATTGAAAAGGAGAGGAGGTGAAATCATGAGTAAAAAAGTAATAGGCATAGCAGTTTTGGTTATATTTTGATTTCTGTATCATCGTTATTTATATGTGTCGGTGAAACAATAAATAATGAAATTGCAGCAGAATCGAGCAAGAAGCTCGAAATAGCTACAACCGATGAGACAATTTATATTCGAAATCTTAAATCGGTAAGTAATGTGAATACAAGAAGTATTGATGCGCGTCTCAAATTTACAAGTGAAACACTCGTTAATGCCGGGGTCGCAACTAATATCGTAGATAAATTATCGAATGAAATATTGATAGATGTGTCAAATGCTGATAATATTCAAATCAGCAAGAGCAGCTCATTGTGGGGTGATAGGTTGGTAGATGAAGGATCTCATTGGGGACAACGCTGTACGCAAAAGAAGCGTTTAACCTCTATTCTGCGTATGGGCACAAATATATTGCGGCAACCGCAAGCATAACTTCCGATCCCGGATGTGCGATTGAGTTTGGTATAGCTACATATAATTATCCCGGGATAATGCTTTCATCGATTTAACCGAAGATGATGAATGTTATTTTCGGTAAGAAAAGGAGAGGTGCATTATGAAAACAAAGGCTTTGATCGCGTCAATCATAGTGGTGTT
This sequence comes from uncultured Christensenellaceae bacterium, assembly GCA_944381345.1. GTDB lineage: Bacteria > Bacillota > Clostridia > Christensenellales > UBA3700 > Ornithoclostridium. The sequence continues at coordinate 1,990 of CALWKU010000006.1, read as the reverse complement.
GATATGCATGTCGGTGGTTTTCACCGGATGCTCCGTCGGTGAGGGGCGATCCGATTTTTACGATCCGCAAGCGCTGTTCGATCTGTCCGAAAAAGTCGCAAGCTCGGGCAGCGACGCTTCGGGAAGGAGTGTAGCGAGGACGGAGTTGATCTCGCTCGGCATAGACGAGAGGGTCGTCGCCGATCTGTCGGACGAAGTGATAGACAGACTTGCGCAGTCAAACGCATTGTTTATCGATATGATCGAATATGACGGCGGACCCGCATTGTATTGCGTGATGTCGACCGACAGCGAGACGATCGAAGGCGGGTACAAGAAATGGACAGTGCAGATTTGGGCGCATTGGAGCGAAATGCCCGCCTATCGTCTCAAGGATGTGATACTGTATTCGGTCGCGGACGACGCTGTTTACGGAAAGACGAAATACGAGTTCGGCGAGGCGGCGTTTCGCCATAATGCAGGCGTCGATACCTTCCGAAAGCAAAGAGACGAAAAGGATGCGGTGTTGTCCGACAACGGGAGAGTTCCGGTCGGCATGTATGTTGATTTGCCGTCAAATGACGGCGACAAAAAGTACGATTCCGCGACGATCGTTTTAGGCGGCTGTGTCTATGCGAAAGAGATTTTGACGCTCAATTATGCCTACGGGCACAAGGTCGCGGGCGGCGAGGCATCCGTACACATCGACGATGGCGACAAGATAGAGTTCGGCGCGGCGACATACGCATACACCAATCAAACAGAGATCACGCCGGTCGATTTTATGGATTAACGGAGATCATCTTTAATGCGACGGAATTTTCCGCCGCATATTTTATATCGCGGCAAGTTGATCGCCAAAATTCTTGCCAATCTACGCGCGAGCGTGTATAATGGTTGTAAACAATTCGAGAAGGTGAATTATGAAACATATCGTATCGGTAGTGGTCTGCAACAATTCCGGAGTTCTTTCCAGAGTCAGCAGTCTGTTCGGCAGAAGAGGCTTCAACATCGATTCGCTTTCGGTCGCCACGACTGACGACCCCAAGATCTCGCGCATCACGATTACTGCGAGAGGCGACGAGGATACGCTCGATCAGATCATCAAACAGACTTCAAAATTAGAGGAGACCATCAACGTCACAGCCCTCAAAGAGGAGGACAGCGTCTGCCGCGAACTCATATTGGTCAAGGTGGTCACGACAGGGCAATTCGACAACTCCATCGTACAGCTTGCCGACGAATTCGGCGCGCTTATCCTCGACATCACGTCAAAGTCGATGATCTTGGAGCTTACCGGCACCAGCCGCAAGATCGACAACTTCGCTGCCGCGATCTCCGATCTGTGCAAAGCGCACGAAGGTATGCGCGTTAAGAACGTGTGCAGGACGGGCATTACTGCGATTGACAGGGGAGTATAAAGCTCCGCTTTGAGGGGGCACCATTTTGCTTGTCGCTTGAATCAAAGGCTCGCCGAATGGCGCGCCTTTTTCATAAAAGCGGCAAAATGGTTCCCCCTCAATACTCCCCCTCCGACACGACAAGCGCTCGCTCACCGCTCGCGGTCGTGTAAGGTGAAGTCCCCGAAGAGCGCGGTCATTCGGGGACTTCGTTACCGAGTCGCGTGGGAAGCGCGGTTCCGCGCGACAAGTGACGTCAATTTTTCCGCTTTATAAAAGTCAAAACGAGCAGTTGCCTTTTATGAACAAGGTTGCGTTCACATCTCGCCCAACCGCGTTTGGGCGAGATACGGTAACGCGGCTGTCAAATGACCGCGCTCTTTGACAGCCGCCCCTTGCGCGGTCGCGAATGGTGAATGAGCGTGCCGCGTGGGAAGGGGAGTATTGAGGGGAAAACCAAAAATAGCGAGTATGAGAAACGGGCGCATCCGTGATTCGGATGTGCCCGTTGCGATTCGAAGCGTTAATTTTTGGGTTGCCCCTCAAAAAGCGGAGCGTTTGAACTGACTCTCGTAAAGCTCTTTGTAGAATCCGCCCTTGTCGAGCAATTG
>CALWKU010000005.1 GCA_944381345.1 uncultured Christensenellaceae bacterium | reverse complement strand
ACCTGATCGACCGCTCCGATGTTGACGTCGGAGGCTATCTGCGCGCCGACCGTGGCAAGCGACGAGGAACTCGCCTCCCCCGACGGGATTGCCGTCGGGGAGGTGTCGTTCGTCAAAACTATGCCGACGACGACCGCTGCTATCAATGCAAGGGCGATCAACGCCGCTGCTGTTTTTTTGTAAGAATGTGTCATTATCTCCCTCCTCAGACGGTCTCACCCGATTGGGTGGGGCCGCTGTAGCCGAAGTACAGAGGCAATGTGACCGTGCCGACTTCCGCGCCTGCGCCGTCCTTGACGGTGACTGTCACGCTGAATTCGGACGCGCCTTGATCTTGCGGTGTTGCGTCGAGGTTTATGTTGAATGCTTTTCTTCCGCCTTGGTTGAACGCATCGGGTGTGACGGGTACGTTGTCGTCAAGCTCGATGTCTGCCATGACGATGCGCATTGTGGTCAGCTTGTTGCCATCCTCGTCCTCTTCGCCCGTGTAGAATGCCATCGTGACCTGCGTATTGTAGATCGCGCGCTGGGCAACCTGCTCTGCATTGAAGTTGGTGAACATACTCGTCAGGTTGCCGTCCGCGCCCATCGTACTCATCGCCACCACATAGTCGAGACCGAGATAGGTAACGTCGTAGCTGCCCGCTTCGGTGACCGGTTCAAGAGTGTTGTTGATGAGCTTGATCGGCACGTTGACGTATCCGCCGTTGCGAATGTCTTCAAACAACGCTGTGACGATGCCGCCGGCGCCCGCCCCGGAACCGAAGTTGGCGCCCGTCGTATCCCACGTCGTCACGGCGAGGAAGTAGGTATGGACCGTTTCGACCGTCTGAGTGCCCGTCTGGACGCCGTCTTCGTCAAAGATCGGTTCTTCGGTCATCGTGCCGTCACTGAAGCTGACCGCGATCGTATCGGATATCACGTCAAAGCCGATGTTGCCGTTGCTGTCGAACGTGTAGTCGAACGAATCGAACGTGATGTCCGCAGACCTCATGTCATACCTCGGAAGGATGCGGTAGTTGAGCGTGAACTCGTTGCGTCCGTCCGCGGTCAATTGACCGGTGACCGTGCCCGTCGAACCATCCTTGTCGTTGAGGCTGTCCGCGGTGATGACCAATTCATCCCACGAGGACACCTCGATCTCGGCAACGGTGCCGTCGGTGTAGACCACCTCGACCGTGTCGGGCAACGGGTTCGCTCCGCGCAGCAACACGTCTACGGGATCTATCTCGAGGTACGTGCCTTGATCGTATCCGTCAATGTTGTAGCGCGCGATCTCCTTGCCTTCAAACTCAAAGTAGACCAATGCCTCCTGCTTGAATCTGCCTTCGAGCGCCTCCTTTTCGGACGACGTCCATTCGTCGGGAGCGAAACCGATCTGGATCTTTTGCTGATCGTTGTAGCTGTCGTACTCGACATACAGTTCGTCGACGTTAAGTTCGGGGAACCTGATCGGCAGCTCGCAGGCGTAGCCGTTGCTGAACTCGATGAGCGCCGTCGTCGGGAAGTATGCCTTCTTCTCCTCTGTTGTCTCGAACGAGTTGTAGACATACGGGTCGATGATCAACCTGTCGCTGTATCCCGTCGGCGAACTCGGATCGGCAAACCACACCTTGGAGATGGTGTTGCTCACTATGTTGATGTCGATGTCGTTTTGCGTCCAGTCGAAGTAACCGCCGTACTTTTTCTCGTCGAGCGAAACGGCCGCTTTTATGCGCTCCGAAGAGTTGTAGCTCACTTCCGGCAGTTCGAAATTCTCGATCGTTATGTACACCGTCTCGCTGTAGCTGTCGCCGCCCTCGCTGTAATATGCGATCGCCGTATTCGGCAGCACTCTGGAGCCTTTATCTGCGTCATCTTTGTTGATCTCGTCGAGATAGACATCGTACGGGTTGATCTGGATCTTGTTGTAGAAATCACCGAACTTGAGCGAGGCCCTGACTTTAGTCCTGATCTCGACTTGAATGGTAATCTCCTGCTTCGCCGCCGTATCTTTGCCTATGATAGCCGTTATCTCGCCGTTGATCGCAGTCATGTTGTCGGGCGCGGCAATCCTCTCCTGCAACAGAGCGTCCAGACCTTCGGTGTTTATCCACTCGTCGACCGGCATCGCCACCGCTGCGCCGTCCGGATAGTTGAAATACAGCGTCTGGGGGGTGAATTGCGTGATGCTCGTCGTCTCCTCTGTCATCATATACAGGTCGACGCTCATCTTCAAGCCGTCGGAGTTGATCAGCTTTGCCGCCGTGCTGTCAAGATAGTTGACAGTCAAGCCCGCTGTCGTTCCGTTGACAAATGTCACCTTCGCGTCCTTCGAGTGTTCCGTATAGGTGGTCGGCTCAAAGTTTTGTGTATCTGCCACCGCAGTCCACGAAACAGACCTTGACGTGCCGTTCGCAAAGTTGAGAACCAAATACTCCGGCTCGCCGCTGTACGCGTAGCGAGTGATCGGCTCGATGCTCACGATCGACGAATTGGTCGGGTTGACCGCGAGATATATAGTCATGCTGCGCTCGCTGCCTTTGAAGTTCGCCGAGACGTTGATCTCATACTTATTCTTGAGATTGCCGCCCGCAGCCGCGACTTCATTGAGCCAATCGGGATGCGAGTTCAACACCGCCGCAACGTCTTGCCCGCCGTATACCGGCACATTGTCGGCAAACGTGAACGTCACGCCCTGCTTTATGACCAGCGTGCCGCGCTGGAACCTCGCCTTCTTGTCCTCGAAGTTGCTGGCGACGAACGACGGGTAGTTGCTCTCATTGTATTGATACGGCTCGTAGACGACCGTCCTCGGGATCTCGCCCCAATCGACGATACCGCCCGATTCCGGCGTTCCGGCGACGACATTGTCGGTCGCGCCCACGGAGGTGAACTGGTTGTAGATCCACAGCTCGAGAGCGTTGCCGTCGTGGCGGTTCCATCTTGTATACTCGGTGCCGTCCGCCGACTTGATGGGCGTGTTGGTGTCATAACCGGTAATATAGATGTTGGCAAGCGTGCCGTCCACGAAGTTGAGACCCGCATTTACGGTGTCCATCACCGGGAATGGCAGCAGCGTCGTGATGAGCGGCTTGACGGTGTTCAAGACGTTGTCGATCGTGCCGCCGAACAGACCGAGTAAGAAGGACAAGTCCATTCCGTTGACAGCACCCTTGACCGTCTCCGAAGCGACAAGGTCGGGGATGATGTCGTCCTTGACCACCTGCGCGAGGTTGTTCCACAGACCGCCGTCTCTGTCCCAATTGATGTTTTTCAAGTGGTGTTGAGTAAACATGTCGGGCGCGAGCTGGCTGAGGTCGAGGATGGAGTTGGGGCCGAGGATCTTGTCCATGAGACCGTCGATCAACGCGTTGAGCGTATATGCGTCAAACGAGATGTCGGCGTTGAACGTACCCGTCGCGTTGAACTTGATGTCGATGCCGCCGCCGAGCAATTGCATGATGTCGAGGTCGGCGAACACTTCGGTCAGAGCGGACATATCGAGCGAGCTGCCCGTATCCGCCTGCGTTGCGGGCTGATCCGCCTGAGTCGAGGGCTCGGTCTGCTCCGTCTCGGTCGTCTCGTCGCTCGACGTCATGTTCTCGAGCTGGCTGATAAGCCCGTCGAGAAGCGTGCCGATCTGCTCGATGATGCCCACGGTATTGCCGTCGCCGTCCGTACTCGCGAGCGAGATGGACAGGTTCCGACCGTTGACAATCTCGCCGACGTCGAGCGCGCCGCTGAACACCGTAATCCAGCCTTGCTTGACATAGATCGTGATGCTGTTCGCGGCATAGCTTTGACCGCTTACCGTCAACGCGTTGTTTTGATAGTTGAATACCGCGTAGACGATGGTGTCCATGCCGCCCGACTGCGTATCGTTGTAGCCCGCTTCGTTGACAGTGCCGAGTTGGATAAGGAACGATCCTCTCGGAGCGACCCTTCCGCCGGTGTTGGCAAGCGCGGTATCCGTGTTGAGCTTGCGCACGCTCAGACGCAGATATTGATTTGCATTGCCCGTATCCGCATTGTTGTTGCGGATATCGAGCTGCAAGTTGAGGTTGAGGTTGTCGAACAAGCCCTGCGCGATCGACAGACCCGTAGCGCCGTCGATCATCGCCGCGTCGGTACCGACGTCGATCGTGTAGTGCTGACCCGCAGCGATCTGCTCGGAAGTGAGCATTGATTGGTCGACATTCTCCTGACCGATCGCCAGGGAGAGCAACGCGTCGAGCGCGATGTTGTCGTTGATCTGCAGATCGAGGCTTAGCGCGCCGTTGACGATGTCGAATTCGATGCCCGCGCCTATGTCGATGCCAAGGCTGAAGCCCGCAAGACCTCTGACGACTTCGTCGACGATGTCTGTCGTCAGATCGACCAACAGCGTGGTGTTGTTGGCGGAAATACTCCGCAGCAGAGCCTTGATCCACGGTTGAAGCGCTTCTTCGGTCTCGCCGCCGGTCTCGCCGCCCGTCTCGCCGCCCGTCTCGCCCGACGTCGTGCCGTTTGCCGCGACATCCGCGACATTGATGGTCGGATCGCTGCCGTCAATGCTTGTGAGCAGTCCGTTGATCAGATCGCTGAGTTCTGTGCCCTGCGCCTCGCTGATCAGATTTTGGATCATCGTGATCAACGTGTCGATGAGCGGAGAATCGCTGAGGTTGACGTTGAACAGCCCAAGACCGTCCAACCTGACTATCGCGTCTCCGTCGCTGAGCGCCACGCCGAGCAATTCTTTCTCCTGATATACAAGCGAGATCTGAATTTTGGAGTCGTGGCCGATAGTCCCCGCGGAGGTGTCGAGCTGCCACTCTACGACCAATGTGACGGTCGGATCCCACTCGTCGAGATAGAGATCGATGGGCAGATTGAGCTGTTTTCCCTGCGACGCCAAGACGTTGTTGATGATCTGAGTCAAGTCCATCTGACTGTCTAAGGTACTCAGATTCATCTCAAGCTCTATCCTCGAAGTCGAGATCAGATCGAGTACCAACGCGATGATCTCGTCCTCGTATTCGTCTATGCTCGCGGCGACATTGCCCGTCTTTGTCTCAAGCTCGGTCTTGAGCTTTTCGGTCAGACCAAGCGCGATTGGATACTCTTCGTTTCCGAGAGCCAGCGTCAATTTGAGATTTTGATCGGTGGAATCTCCTCCGACGACATTCTCTTTCTCCATCAACGTGCCGCTCGCCTCGATGGTGATGCCGTCGAGTCTGGACAGATTGAGGTTGTCGACGTCGATCTTGAAGTTGCTCAGGTCGATCTCGCCCAAAGACACGCCGAATGCTTTCAGCAACTCCTGCACCGCCGCCAACGAGAAGGACGCATACAGCGCCTCGCTGTTGAGGCCGACGATCAGACTGCCCGCTTCGGTGAGATTGGTGTCGGAGATCGATTCGCCGGGATTCTCGACAATATCTTCCGTCGACAACGCGCGCACGGAAGCCCCCGATGCGGCTTTGTCATCTTTGTTGTCGAGCAGATCGCTCAGATTGAAGCTGAGATTGATCCCGTCGAGACCTACGGGGTCGTTCGGCCCCGCCTCGCCGTCAAGATCGATCTTGAGCTTGTCGAGCAATCCGAATACGAGATTTGCGAAGTCAAGCTCGGCGCTCAATTTCGGGAATTGGATATTGGCGATGTTGATGTGGCTGAGGTCGATTGCGACACGTCCTGCACCGTTTTCGTCATAGAACCCGTAAATGCCGACAAGCAAACCTGCGGGCTGAGCGACGACCGGCATATCCGTGACGTTGTCATGCTCGCCGATATAAATCGGCTTGTTGGCTATGATCTCGACCGCGAGCATGGAGTTGGCGGGATTTGCCTTATCCAAGCTGATCTGGATGTGCAACCCGAGATCCATCTGGAAGTTGCTGTCAAACGTCCATGCAAGCGGTACGCCTTCCAATTGCGGCAATCCGAGCCCGGCGATAAAGTCGCCGATGTTGTACTGCCCGGCGTCAAACGTCAACGCCAGGTTCATGTTGAGATCGATGCCCTCAAGCGCGCTGTTCATCAGTTCGCCGAGGTTGGTGGTGTAATTTGTCGTATCTCCTATGCCGGAGTCTATCCTGCTTTCAAGTTCGCCGTCCTTGACGCCGATCAGGAAGTTGTTGACGGACAGACCGACGTTGACGCCGCTGCCGTCGTCAAGCTCTATGGCGCCGGTGATGTCGACGCTCTTGAGCCCGCCTTCAAAGAAGATGAACTCGAGCTTTGCCGAAATGCCGTCGGGGATGAGATCGCTGATCGGATCTTGTCCGGCAAGCCCCATAAAATTGTCGATGACGTCGAAGATGTCGTTGTCGATATCGGCAGCCTCGCCGTTTTCGTCGACGTTGGGCAGCTTCTCGACGTTGAGTACGATCCTGTCGCCGTCGACATAGAGAATGCCTTCGGGAATGGCGACGACCTTGCACAATGTGTCGATAAACGAGCCGAGAGTCGGACTGAGCGTATAGCCGCCGTCGGCAAGCGCGAGCTGGTTGGCGCCCGTCGCGGACAGGCTGAGCGACTGAGTCGAAACTCCGCTTTCGCCGCCCTCGCTGCCGCCTTCGCCGCCTTCACTGCCGCCGCTCGCAAACAGCGCTTCGTCGATCGCCGTCCTGACCGTGGTGACGAGTCCGGCGATGAGTTCGGGCACACCGTCAAGCTCGATGGCAATGTTGTTGGCTTTCCAATAGTTGGGTATCAGACTGCTGAGCGATACATAAAGTTTTCCTTCCTTATAATATATACCCAGCGCTTTCTGTTGATTGCCGTCATCGTCCGTCAAGATCTCTCCGAATTGATCGAGCGGATACAATTCAAGCAGGATGAGGTTGTTGTCCTCGAGGCTGCCGCTCGCTATCATGTCGTAGTCGAGATCGAGGTCGACCTGCGCGCGCAGCTTATATCCGAAGTCGGATTCGAGAACGATCAGCCCTTCGGGGATATTTACATCCTGGGTAAACACTTTGATGAACTTGCCGACGTCGAGCTGTTTGAGTTTTCCGCTCTCGTCGACGCCCGTGCCGAGCGTCAGATCTACGTCGAACTGCAAATTGGTGAACGAGAACTCGGTCACCGCGTCGGAACTGCCATCCAACACACTATCGACATTGTCCGGGAAGTCGAGGAAGCCCTCGATCGAATCTACGTCGCTGCCGAACGCGATGTCGGCGATGTTGAGGTTCCACGACGGCTGGCCGTAGTTGTCCGCGCCGGGATCGTTGTAAGTGACGTTGAGTCCCGGATGCACCGACACGTATTCGTCGCCGTCGGCGGGATAGCTGAATTCCGTCTCGAAGATGACCTTGTGCTGCGGAATGACTTCTTTGATCCAATTGAACAGCGCCAACAGGTCGAGGTCAAAACCGAGCAGCGAGCCGAGATCGACCATGTTGAGCAAATCCGTGATACCCGACGTAAAGCTGTTGAGCTTGAATTCGATCGCATAGCTTGTCGAGATCGGAGCGACGCTGCTATCCAATTCGCCGCCATTGGCGATGATATCGGCGTTGCTGTAAGTATCGACGATCTGAGCGGAGTCGAAGAAGATGCCGAACACCATGCTGATGAGACCTTCGAGACCGCCGAATATAGCTAATGCGGAATCGAGCCCCGCGCCCGCGATCAGTTCTTCGAGCAAACCCGGAACTTCGGCTACGATCGCCGCTATGTAGTCCGCCTGCACGTCGGTGACTTCGTAAAGTCCGTTTTCGCCGCCGATGTCGATGAACAGCCTGTTGCCGCTGATGTAGACGCCGAACGTGGCGCCGTCGTCCTTCTCGACCTTGAACATCAGGTTGTTGGGCTTGAACTCGCCCGTGCCGCCCTCCTGCAACACGTTGGCATGCAGCAGGATCGAGCCGCCTTCGACATCAGCTTCGAGCGCGATCGCCAGCTTATCCATGTTGTCGGCGCCCTCTACAGCCGCATATTCTTCAAAGATATTTTGGAACGCCGCATACGGCCCCATCGTGGTGGATTGGGTCTGAGTCCCGTTGGGATCGAGTTGTTTCTTCCACTGCGCGACCAGAGTGGTCTCTCTGGTTATCGACAGCGGGAATCTGACGGGACGGCCGCTTCTGTACCATCCGACGAAATCGTACCCTTCCTTGACGGGCACATAATCGGGATGGACCGACGTTCCGTCGCCGGCAGGAACGACTTCAAGCGTACGCTGGGGCGTTTCCTCCCCGAACAGCAAGCCGCCGTCGGTATCAAATGTGACGACAAAGCCCGCCGCTGCCGCTTCGGTCCATTTGGCGTAGAATGTGACGTCGCCCTTGACCGTATAAGGGAATTCGACTTTCTGCGAATAGTCGTCGTTAAGATACCAGCCTTCGAACTCGTAGCCGGGATCGCTGCCCGGATCGAGATCGTCTTCGTATATCTTGTCGTCGATATCAAACGTCAGCTCATCGTCGCCGCGGCTGCCGTCCAGGGTGATCGTCGCGGTAGTGACGGCGGACGCCTCCCATTTGGCATAGAACGTGACGTTGCCTTTGACCGTATATGGGAATGAGACTATCCGCGTGCAAGCGGAGTCGAGATACCAGCCGGCAAATGTATTGCCCGTCTGAACGCCGGGGTCGAGATCGCTTGCCGTGATCGTGGTGCCGATGTCGAACTGCTTGTTCTGATCACCGTAACTGTCGGAAAGCGTGATAGTCGCCTTGCCGACGACCGTATTCCATGCGGCGTAGAACGTGACGTTGCCTCTGACCGTATATGGGAATGCGACCTTCTGAGTGTAAGCGGAGTCGAGATACCAGCCGGCGAATGTATTGCCCGTCTGGACGCCGGGGTCGAGATCGCTTTCCGTGATCGTGGCGCCGATGTCGAACTGCTTGTTCTGATCACCGTGACTGCCGGAAAGCGTGATCGTCGCCACAGCGTTTTCCCAAGCGGCGTAGAACGTGACATTTTTGGTTATTGTATAGGGAAATTGGACCGGCCGAGTGTGTGCGGAATCAAGATACCAACCCGCAAACTTGTAATTTTCCGAAGTGCCGGGGTCGAGGTCGCTTTCCGTGATCGAATCGCCTTTCTTAAACACGACGCTCGATACGTCCGAATAAACGCCGAGCAAACGTACAGCCGCCGAATCTTCCGCCAACGCCTCCCATTTGGCATAGAACGTGACGTTGCCGGTGACCGTATACGGGAATGTGACCCGCTGAGTGCAAGCGGAGTCGAGATACCAACCGTCGAACATCTGTCCCGTGGGCGCTGCGCCTGCGTCCGGCGCCGTGATCGTCGGATCGGTTTTTGGCACCGTGATCTGCGTCAACCCGTAGCCGCCGTCCAAGGTCACCGTATAGCTGTCGGTCTGTTCTTGGACATAGTTGGCGTAGAGATAGAATTTTTCGCCCTCAAGGGTGAGCGGAAAAGTAGCAGGTTTCGTGTGCAAAACGTCGAGGTACCACCCTTCAAACGTCCACCCGGGGATTTGTTTCGCCGCGGGCGGATCTTTGATGACGGGGGCTCCGTCGTCGCTTTCATAAGACTGAGTCGTCGAAGATCCGTCTGCCGAATAATAGATGGTGACGGAGACGCTCGTGGTCTGAACACAGCCTGCAAAAACCAATGCGACCGCTATCAAGACCATGACTACGGCTATGGGCAATTTGGCTTTTCTCATAACTGTTCTCCCGAAAGACAGTTTATTTACGCGCACGCGAATGCTCCGCGAAAGCGTACATCTTTCCACAATCTATAATGCGCAAGCAACCTTAAAAAACACTTAAGATTTTGACGAATTTTGTAAACGGACCTATCAGTATGCGCATATGCGAAAGACGATAAAACCTTGCGCCGCCTTATGTTTTCATGCACAGAGCCGCACACGGCGAAAATTTTACATAAATTTTACACAGAAAATTTCCGCAAAAATATAGTCGTACAGAATAAAACGCCGCCCTTACGCCTTGTCGACGCTCTTCGCAAGATTTTCGTTGGACTTTATGTCCCACTCCACGTCCACCGCAAAGCCCTTGGGCTTGTTGGCATGCACATAGATCTTCGCGCCCATATTGCCGACGATCTCCTTTACGATCGCAAGACCGAGACCCGTGCCGCCCGTCTTGTCGCTGCGCGAGCCGTCGGTGCGGTAAAAGCGCTCGAAAATGCGCACCATATCCTGTTCGGGCACGCCTTTGCCGGTATCGTATATCCCCATCGCGATCTTGCCGCCGTGCCTGTGCAGCGACATCGTCACGCTCTCGCCCGGCGAGGTGTATTTCATCGCGTTGTCAAGCAGCGCGATCGCTATCTGGCGGAATTTGTCGGTGTCCACCACCGCGGATATACCGTCGTCGACATCGGTGACGAAGGTCTTGCCGTCCAACTCCGCCATCATTGAAAACGGCTCGCCGATCTCTTTCAATATCGCCGAAATGTCCGCGCGGACGAACCGAAGATCTAATTTGCGGGCGTCGGACGACGAGAGGATGAGCAGCTCTTTGATCATACGTTTGAGCCGCTGCGTCTCGTTGAGCGCACTGACCAGCTGTTCGGACACGTCTTTAACCTTTTCCTCGGGCTTTGCAAGTGTGCGCGAGATGTCCGAATTGACGATCGCAAGCGGAGTATTGAACTCGTGTGAAATGTCGGCAATGAGCCTGTTGTTGCGCTCGAGAGCGCGGATAAACGGCTTGGATTGGGCTTTGCCGCCAAAGTAGCCTATCAGGCTTTGAACGACAAATACGATGATGAAAAACGCCACGCAAAACATCGTTATGCTTTGGCGCAGACTCTCCTCTTCGCCCACATTGATATAGACGCGGACATAGCCTATCTCGGAGGCGCCGAGCGGCTGAGAGGCGAGCTGGGCGTTGTCCGACATCTCGACGGTCGCGATGATATACCGCTCGCCGCCGATGTCGATCGACGAAATTTCCGACGGAGATTGCAGATTGTCGGGTCTGCCTTCCAGATCGTCGGGATTGCCGAATTCGGTGACAAGTTTGAGATTCGTGTTGAAATAGAGTACGTAAGCGCCGGGATAATCGCGGATGACTTCGTCCGCCGTGCGCACTCTGCCCGAAGCGAGCGAAGTTGCGACCGACTGCGCGCTGCCCACCTCATAGCGGTAAAACGAGATGTTGACGACCATCGCCACGACGAGCGAGATGATCACCGTTACGATGAGCGGCAGGGCGAAGTTCCACACGAGCGCCAGCTTGCGCTGCCGGACGACTTCGTGCGCAAATCCGCCCTTCGCGCCTTTCATTGATCCTCTTTGACGGGATCTTCCGCCCACATATAACCCACACTCTTGACCGTGCGCAGATGGTCGCGCAGACCGTACTTTTCAAGCAATTTCCGTAAATTGGAAATATATACCTCGGTGACCGTGATGATCGTGTCGCTGTCAAAGCCCCAAATACGGTTGAACAGCTGCTCCTTGGAAATGATCATATTGCGGTTGCGGATGAGATATTCGATGATGTCGTACATCTTGCCCGACAACTTGACGTCCCTGCCGTCCACGCGGAACACCTTTCCGACAAAATCAAGCTCCACTCTGCCGTTGCTGTAATTGGTCTTGAAGTTGTTGTTGTGACGGCGCAGGATCGCCTCGACGCGCGCGACGAGTTCGTCTCGCTCGAACGGCTTGGTCATATAGTCGTCCGCGCCGGCTTTAAGACCCTCTATCTTGTGCGATACGTCGGTAAGCGCGGTCAAAATGAGCAGCGGACAATTGCTTTCAGTCCTCAGCTTTGCAAGCAATTGCTGCCCGCTCATCTTTGGCAGCATGAGATCAAGTACGATGAGATCGTAACTGCCGTTTACCGCAAGATAGTACCCGTACTCCCCGTCATATGCGCTGTCGCACGCGCCGAGCGGCGCAAGTGCGTCGACGACCGCCGCGTTGAGCGCTTCGTTGTCTTCGATCACCAAAAATTTCATGTTCCCCGTCCGGATCGGCACATAATGCCGAAATACCTCAGCTTTGTACGTGATAATTTTAACACAATTGCATTGATTATGCAAGCGCTTTGGGTCGCCGAAAGAGCGGGGCCGCGAATGTGCGGGAGCGCGACCATATAACGCCGAATATGCGGACGTTCAAAGACAGTTAGCAATATTTTAGTTTAATTAGTATCAATTATTATCAATTAGTATCAATTATTCTTCAAATATAAATATCACGCCACCGCCCCGAAACACTACCTCGCCCCGCTACAACGCTTGACCGAAAAGCAAAACGGCGGTATAATTATTATCGTTATGAAGAGGACAGGCATGACAAGGCAAAAATTACTCGAATTCGTCGCCGAGCAATACGGCGTCAAACCCGAATACATCTTCGACGACCCCGATCTCGCGGTGTTGCGCCATCCTTGCGGCAAATGGTTCGGCATCGCTATGCACGTGCCGTCCTCCGCTTTCGGCTTGAACGGAGACAAGATCGACGCCGTAAACGTCAAATGCCGCCCCGAGATGGCGGAGGTCATGGCGGGATCAGCCGGCATAGCGCCCGCGTACCATATGAACAAGAGGCATTGGCTGTCCGTAATGCTCGACGGCTCTTTGCCCGACGATCAAGTAAAATTTCTGATAGACAACTCGTACTGCGCGGTCACTCCCCGCGCGAAGAAGGCGAAAGCGGGGCGAGGCGTATGAACTGCGCCTCTCGCCCCTACAAAGGCAAAAGTCTCCTTGTTTTTCCCGACGACTATTGCGTCATCGACATCGAAACAAACGGTTTCGGTCCTTATCTTGAAATACTCGAACTGTCTGCGGTGCGCTTTCGCGGCGGCGCGTTGCAAGATTCGTTCTCTACGTTGGTCAAGCCGTCGCGCAAAATCTATCCGTTTATCTCGGCATTGACGGGAATAACGGACGAGATGGCGCAATGCGGCGCGCAGCTCGTTCCGTCGCTGGAGCGTTTCAGCAACTTTATCGGAGACGACATACTACTTGGTTATAACGTCAACTTCGATATCAACATCATCTACGACAATATGCTTGCGCGGCTCGGAAAGCCGCTTAGCAACGACTTTGTCGACATTCTTCGCTTTGCCCGCAAGGCGCTCCCCGACCTCGCGGATCACAAACAGACCACCGTCGCATCATATTTTGGCGTCTCAACCGACGGAGCCCACCGCGCCGAAGCGGACTGCCTGATCTGCGATCAATGTTTCAAATATCTCTCCCGCATTTTGACCAAGCGCTGATCCGGCGCGAACGTCCCGATATCGCGCTTATCCTCAAGACGTGACTTCGCGCAAAGTCTTTGAAGCCTCATCTCGTCACGCTTAAACTAAGGTTATATCGGTACGCGTCCCGATGTTTCGCTTATTCTACTTTGACATAAAGCCGATCGCCTTGTCGTCGGACGTCAGAGCAACACAAGCTCCGTCGGCGAATTCGCCGACGGCGCTTGTGTTGCTCTGACGATAACTTGGCTCACAAATTCGGGGCTTGCCGAACAAATATGAGCGCCGACGTCATATCTTTACGCCAGGCGGGCGACTCCGGTACGGATCGCCGCCTCTTTGACCGCATTGGCAACGGCGTCGCGCACATGCGGATCGAAGGAGTCGGGAATGATGTTGTCGGGAGTCAGCTTGTCGTCGGGGATGACTGCCGCGATGGCTTCCGCCGCCGCGATCTTCATCTCGTCGTTGATGTCGCTCGCCCTGACGTCGAGCGCACCGCGGAAGATGCCCGGGAAAGCAAGGACGTTGTTGATCTGGTTGGGAAAGTCGCTGCGTCCCGTACCGACGATCTTCGCGCCGGCTGCGAGAGCTTCGTCCGGCATGATCTCGGGAACGGGATTCGCCATCGCAAAGATGATCGCGTCCTTTGCCATGCTCTTGACCATATCTTGAGTAAGGCTGCCGGGAGCGGAGACGCCGATGAACACGTCCGCGCCCTTTACGACGTCCGCAAGACTGCCTTTTTTGCGATCGAGGTTGGATATCTCCGCCATCTCTTTCTTGATGTCGTTGAGCCCCTCTCTGCCCTTATAGATAGCGCCCTTACGGTCGCACAGAACGACGTTTTTAAGTCCCTTGCTCATCAACAGACGTGTGATCGCAATACCTGCGGCGCCCGAGCCGTTGACGACGACGGAGATGTCGGACAGCTTTTTGCCGACGAGTTTGAGCGCATTGAGCATAGCCGCCATGGTGACGACGGCCGTGCCGTGCTGATCGTCGTGGAATATGGGGATATCGCAGCGCTCTTTGAGCTTCTTTTCAATTTCAAAGCAGCGCGGCGCGGAAATGTCCTCAAGGTTGACGCCGCCGAAACTGCCCGCGAGCAGCGCGACGGTATCGACGATGTCGTCCACTTCTTTGGAGCGGATGCACAACGGAAACGCGTCCACGCCGCCGAACGTCTTGAACAGCGCGCATTTGCCCTCCATGACGGGCATGCCGGCTTCCGGACCGATGTCTCCGAGCCCAAGCACGGCTGTGCCGTCGGTGACGACCGCGACGAGATTGGCTCTTCTGGTATAGACATAGGACAGATCGACATCCTTGGAGATCTCGAGACACGGCTCGGCGACTCCGGGGGTGTAGGCAACCGCGAGTTCGGCGCGGTTGGTTATGGGTGCGCGGGAAACGACTTCGATCTTGCCGCCCCATTCGCGGTGTTTAGCGAGTGCAAATTCTTTCTTGTCCATGATTATCTCCTTTTCGGTCAAAGCCCGAGTTGATCCATAAATACGCGCAGCCCGTCGGCAGACTTACGCAGCTTGGTGAGTTCTTCGGCGCTGAAATCATATGGCAGATGTCCGACGACGCCGTCTTTGCCGAGAATGCACGGCACGCTGACGCAAACGTCGTTGACGCCGTAGTAGTCGTCCAAAAGCGAAGTGACGTTGAAGATGCTGCCGCGGTCGCTCATTATCGTACCGCACAGTTCTGCGACGATCGCGGCGATCGCAAAGTTGGTCACGCCCTTGCGTTTGATTACCTGCGCGCCCAGCCCGATGATGTCGTCTACAAGCGCGTCCTTGTCGATCGCAACGCCCATCTTGGCGCAATAGCTGTCCAACTTCATGCCGGAAACGTGTACGGAACTCCACACCGCGAATTGACTCTCGCCGTGTTCGCCGCCCATAAAGCCGTGGATGTTGCGGATGTCGGCATTGAGCTGCTTCGCAAGCATATAACGGAAACGCGCCGAATCGAGTACCGTGCCGCTGCCGAACACCTTGCCCGCAGGCAGTCCCGTCTCCTTGAGGATGACGTAGGTCATGATGTCGACGGGATTGGAAACAACGAGGATGACGCCTCCGTTGTAGTGTTGCATTATGTTTTGAGCGATGTCCTTGGCGATGCCTATGTTCTTTGCGGCAAGGTCGAGACGCGTCTCTCCGGGCTTGCGCCCGAGTCCCGCCGCGACGACGATGATGTCACTGTCCTTGACGTCGGCATAGCTGCCGCTGTGGATGTTCATCCTGCCGATGGTGATGAGCCCATGGTTGATGTCCATCGCCTCGCCTTCCGCCTTGTCGTTGTTGACGTCGATGATGACGAGTTCGCGTGCGATGTGTTTTTGCGCAATGGAAAACGCGGCAGTCGCCCCCACGCTGCCCGCGCCTATGATACTGATCTTGGAATGTCCGTTCAAATTTGATACCTCAGCGATAAAATTTCACAATTTTCCTCGAACCGCGTGAATTATAACATATTCGCGCGCAAAATTGCAAAACATTTGAATACTTTGCAACGGCTAATTTGGGATTTTGTGTTTTCGGCGGCATATATTCGACTTGGGCGCAGACTTGTTTTTATAAATGGTACACAAACAGACAGCCTCAGTTGTTTTTGCCGCATATGTGTACGAATTTAGGCTGTATTGACAGCACGCGCAAAAGTATGATATATTTATTTATGATAATACACGTGCATTGCGCACATACAAGGCATAGGAGGAAGTATGCAACTGTTT
>CALWKU010000004.1 GCA_944381345.1 uncultured Christensenellaceae bacterium | reverse complement strand
GACGCGTCCGAGCGTGACCATATACATCGCCGCGCCGTCCTTGATGCGGACTTCGCGCACCTTCATGTCGCCTGCCATATTGAGGTTGGTGACATTCGCGGTGCCGCCGCCGACCGCATAGTTGGCGTAATATTCCACCTTTTCGAGGTTGGCGTTGGCGAGGTTGAACAGATATGCCGCTGTCGCCTTGACCGCTTCGTCGGTCGAGAGTTCCGCCGAGGTCGCTGTGACCTGAGCGCCGTCGATCGCGGTCACGCCTTGGATCGAAGCCTCCTCGGGCACTCTGCCGAGGTCGTCGCGGTTGAAGTCGACGGGGGGAGCGTCGGGGTCAACGTCGCCGTTGCAGCCGACGAAACAGAGCGAGAAAGTCACGAGTATCGCAAGCACCGCGACGATCTGCGCGGTGAAAATTAAGAATTTTCTGTTTTTGGTCATAATGCCTCCTTTGTGCGTCGGGATGACCCGACATCAACTACATTATAAAGCACATCGGTGCGCGCGGTCAAACGATTTGTCTGCTTAAATTATGTCTCTAATTTAACAAAGCGGGCGTTTGGGCGCGATTTTTGACAATCTAAAAGAATAAATTATCACTGTTAGGACGCGTAATGTAAAGTCGGAGTAAAGATTTTCGGTTTTTGCGTAAAGTGTCTGCGCGAAGGTGAAGATCAAGGTAAAATTTGCGCGGTACGGACGCAAGCAATATTTTTTGCGCCATTGCGTTATCGGTTGTAAAATTGCGCGCGCGTGTGCTATAATATCCGCAAAGAGCGGCGCTTTGCCGCTTTCAAGGAGAGAGCGATGAAACTCGGAGTAGTTGGTCTGCCCAACGTGGGCAAAAGCACCCTTTTCAATGCGATCACGCAGGCGGGCGCGGAAAGCGCGAATTATCCGTTTTGCACGATAGAGCCCAACGTGGGCATAGTAGCCGTGCCCGACGAGCGCTTGGACAAGCTCGCCGCGCTTTACGATTCCAAAAAGGTCACCCCGACGACGCTGGAATTCGTCGACATAGCAGGGCTGGTCAAGGGCGCGTCGCACGGCGAGGGACTGGGCAACAAGTTTTTGTCCCACATCCGCGAGGTGGACGCGATCGTACATGTCGTCCGCTGTTTTGACGACGACAACATCACGCACGTCGACGGATCGGTCGATCCGCTGCGCGACATAGAGACGATAGAATACGAATTGATCTTCGCCGACATGGAGGCGGTGCAAAAGCGGCTCGCCCGCGTACGCAACAGCGCCAAGGGAGGCGACAAAAAACTCGCCGCCGAGGCTGACTTTGTCGAGGAGATAGGCAAGAGGCTCGAAGAGGGCTGTCCGGTGCGCAACATGACCTTTGACGAAGAGGAGCAGGCGATCGTCGACGACATGTTTTTGCTGACCGCAAAGCCTGTTATCTTCGCCGCAAACATCGCCGAGGGAGAGATAGGCGCGCCCGACAACGACTATGTCAAGGCGGTCAAAAAGTACGCGTCCGAACACGGCAGCGAAGTGATCGTGCTGTGCGCGAAGATAGAGGAAGATCTGGCGTCGATGAGCCCTGACGACAGGGCGATGTTCCGCGAAGAATTGGGCATCGAAAAGAGCGGTCTCGACCAGCTCGTCACCGCGTGTTACAGCCTGCTCGGGCTGATCAGCTATCTCACCGCCGGCGAAAAAGAGACGCGCGCGTGGACGATCAAAAAAGGTACAAAAGCCCCGCAGGCGGCGGGCAAGATACACAGCGACTTTGAAAGGGGTTTCATCCGCGCCGAAGTCGTGGATTGGCGCACATTGCTCGAATGCGGCTCGTACAACGCCGCCAAGGAAAAGGGCAAGGTGCGCAGCGAAGGCAAAGATTACGTCATGCAGGACGGCGACGTCGTGCTGTTCAGATTCAACGTGTGAGGTGTATATGGATTTCAAGAAATTGCTTGCGGATACGGTGATCCTGCAATATGTCGACAGCGAAGAGGTCGAGGCGCAGATGACGCGTCCCAAAGACCCGTCCATGGGCGATTGGTGTCTGCCGTGTTTCAAGTTTGCCGGCAGGTTCGGCAAAAGTCCGGCTCAGCTTGCCGAGGAAATCGTGTCGAGGATAGGCGGTTACAACTTTCTCGAAAAAGCGGAGGCGGTCGGTCCGTACGTCAACTTTACGCTCGACAAAAAGACGGTCGCGGCGGACGTGATCGAGCGCGTACTCGGCGAGGGCGACGCCTACGGCGGATCCGAGATCGGAGCGGGCAAGACCGTCTGCATAGACTATTCGTCCGTAAACATAGCAAAGCCTTTCCATATGGGGCATATGCTCAACACCTCGATCGGCGCGGCGCTGTATCGCATCTTCGGCGCGCTTGGCTACAGGGTCGCCGGCATCAATCATCTCGGCGATTGGGGCACTCAATTCGGCAAGCTGATCGTCGCGTTCAAGAAGTGGGGCAACCGTGAGGAGATCGAGAAAAGCGGCGTGCGCGGACTTCTCGATATATATGTCAAATTCCACACAGAGGCGGAAAAATGCCCTTCGCTCGAAGATGAGGCGACGGCGTGGTTCAAGAAGATCGAGGACGGCGACAACGAGGCTCTCAACCTGTTCAAGTGGTTCAAGGACATCACTATGAAAGAGGTCGGCAGAGTGTACGACCGTCTCGGCGTGACCTTCGATTCGTACGCCGGCGAGAGCTTTTACAACGACAAGATGCAGCCCGTACTCGACGAACTAAAAGCCAAGGGCTTGCTCGAAGAGAGCGACGGCGCGCAGGTCGTTCGTTTCGAGAACGACAAATATCCGCCCTGCCTTTTGGTGCGCAGCGACGGCGCTACGCTGTATGCCACGCGCGACCTTGCGGCGGCGGTTTATCGCAAAAAGACTTACGACTTCGACAAGTGTCTTTACGTCGTCGCCTATCAGCAGGATCTGCACTTTAAGCAGCTGTTCGAGGTGCTGAGGATGATGGGCAAGCCGTGGGCGGACGATATGGTACACGTCGCGCACGGCATGGTCTCGCTCGAGGACGGCGCGCTGTCCACGCGCAGCGGGCACGTCGTGTTCCTCGAAGACGTACTCGATACCGCCGTGTCCAAAGCCGCGGAGACTATTGACAGCAAAAGCCCTAACCTTGCCGACAAGGCGGCGATCGCCGAGGCGGTCGGCGTGGGCGCGGTGACATTTGCGATGCTGTACAACAGCCGCATCAAGGACATCACATTCAGCTATGACAAGGTGCTCAATTTTGACGGAGAGACGGGGCCTTATGTTCAATACACCTATGCGCGTTGCGCGTCGCTCATGCAAAAGATATCGCGCGAGGGCGACGACGAAGACCTGTCCGGCATTGCGGACGAGGAGGGGCGCGCGCTCGTCACCGCGCTCGGCGACTTCCCCGAAGCGGTCGTACAGGCGGCGGAAAAATACGAACCCAGCGTCGTCGCGCGTCAGGTCATGGCCGTCGCGCAGGCGTTCAACAAGTTCTATTTGGGACACAATATAGCGGGGGCTGCGCCCGCTATCAAGAACGCGAGGCTCTCGCTCGTCGCGGCGACTATGACCGTGCTGCGCAACGGGCTGAGGCTGCTCGGCGTCAAGGCTCCCGAGAGGATGTGATATGACCGATCCGAGAGAGAGACAACTTGCAAAAAACCTCGTAAGCTATTCCTGTGAAGTACAAAGGGGCGAAAACGTCTGGATAGACGCGATCGGCGTGGACGCGTCGTTTGTGACCGCGCTTGTCGAGGAGGTGTATGCCGCGGGCGGCTATCCCTATGTCAACGTCGTCGACAACCGCGTTCAGCGCGCGGTGATGATGGGTATGGACGAGGAGTTAGCGAGGCGTATGTGCGCTTTCGACGCCGCCAAGATGGATGCGATGCAGTGCTATATCGGCGTCAGGGGCGGGGAGAACGCGTTTGAGACGAGCGACGTTGATCCCGCGCGTATGACGGCATACAACAAGCTGTACAGCCACCCTGTACACCACGAGCGCCGCGTCGCCAAGACAAAATGGGTGGTGCTGCGCTGGCCGACTCAGGGAATGAGCGCGATGTCGGGCATGAGTACAGCCGCGTTCGAGGACTTTTACTTCAAGGTATGCAATCTCGACTATCGCAAGATGGACGAGGCTATGACCCCTCTTGTCGAATTGATGAACAGGACGGACAAGGTGCGTCTTGTCGCCCCGGGCACCGATCTAACTTTCTCGATCAAGGGTATCCCGGCGGTCAAGTGCAGCGGCAGACGCAACATTCCGGACGGAGAGGTATATACCGCGCCCGTCCGCGATTCGGTCAACGGCAGGATTACCTACAACGTTCCAAGCAAGTACAACGGCAAGAAGTTCGAGAACGTATCGCTGCTGTTCAAGGACGGAAAGATAGTTCGGGCGAGCGCGAACGATACCGACGCGGTCAACCGCATTTTCGACACCGACGAGGGCGCGCGCTATGTCGGCGAGTTTTCGTTCGGGCTCAACCCTTTCATCCGCGACGCGATGGGGGACATCCTGTTTGATGAAAAGATCGCCGGTTCAATTCATTTCACGCCCGGCAGCTGTTATGACGAAGCTCCCAACGGCAACAATTCCGCGATACATTGGGATCTCGTACTCGATATGAGTGCGGACAAGGGCGGCGGCGAGATCTATATGGACGGCGTGCTTGTACGCAAAGACGGAGTTTTCGTCATCGACGAGCTGAAAGGGCTGAACGCGGACGCGCTCGGCAGGGAATGAGGAGGCAAATTTCAGTTATTGTGCCTAAAACATTGTCAAATCCGCGACAATGTGATATGATATCAATGAAATAAAATTGACCTTTGGAGGTATTACTATGCCACTTGTTACAACTCAAAAGATGTTCAAGAAGGCCTATGAAAACGGATACGCCATCGGCGCGTTCAACGTGAACAACATGGAGATCATCCAGGGCATCGTCGAGGCGGCGACCGAAGAGAACGCCCCGCTCATCCTGCAAGTCTCTTCCGGCGCGAGAAAGTACGCAAACCCCGTCTATCTGCGCAAGATGGTCGAAGCTGCCGAAGAAGTCAGCCATCTTCCCATCTGCCTGCACCTTGATCACGGCGACACGTTCGAACTGTGCAAGAGCTGCATCGACGGCGGATTCAACTCCGTCATGATCGACGGTTCTCACCACCCCTTTGAGGAAAACATCAAGCTCACCCGCCAAGTCGTAGAGTACGCTCACGACCACGGCGTAGTAGTCGAGGGCGAACTTGGCAGACTCGCCGGCGTCGAGGACGACGTCAAGGTCAAGGCGGAGGACAGCTCCTATACCAGACCCGAAGAAGTCGAAGAATTTGTCTCCAAGACCGGCGTCGACAGCCTTGCGATTGCGATCGGCACCTCTCACGGCGCCTACAAGTTCAAGCCCGGCACAAAGCCGCAGCTCCGCTTCGACATCCTCGAAGAAGTCTCCAAGAGACTGCCCGGATTCCCGATAGTTCTGCACGGCGCTTCTTCCGTTCCGCAAGAATTTGTCAAGATCATCAACGAGAACGGCGGCGCGCTCAAAGACGCGATCGGCGTGCCCGAAGATATGCTCCGTAAGGCGGCGTCCATGGCTGTCTGCAAGATCAACATCGACTCCGATCTGCGCATGGCTTGCACTGCGGGCATCCGCAAACATTTCGTCGAACATCCCGATCACTTCGATCCCAGACAATATCTGGGCGACGCAAGAGCCAACATCAAGTACATCGTCAAGCACAAGCTGACCGAAGTGCTGGGCTGCGCAGGCAAAGCGGGAGAAGTGCTGTAACGGCAAAGAAGAAAACAAATATACACGCGCCGCAAGTCAGCGGCGCGTACTTTTTGTTCCTCGCTCGCGGCGCACCTTAAAAATAATGCGTTCAACTTGTCAAGACATCTTTTCACTTTTTTATCGGCAACGCGTTGGGCTTGACTTTTTGGCGTTTTCTTTGTCAAGACATCTTTTCACTTTTTATCGGCAATTTTTTCGCTTGATTTTTCGGCGCTTTCTTTGTCAAGAGATCTTTTCACTTTTTTATCGTCAACGCGTTTCGCTTGATTTTTTGGCATTTTTCTTTGTCAAGACATCTTTTCACTTTTTTTGAAAAATTTTTCTAAACTTATCCGCATTTCAAGAATCAAAATGCCAAGTCACTTTTTATGAATATGGTTACGCTTTCATCTCGCCCAACCGCGCTTGTGCGAGATACGATAACGAAGTCACCGAATGACCGCGCTCTTCGGTGACTTCCCCATGCGGGATCGCGAGCGGTGAGCGAGCGCTTGTCCCGTGGGAAGGGGTATTTTAGGGGAAAACCGAAAATAGCGAGTATGAAAAAAACGCGCACAGTTTGTAAGCAAACGCGCGCGTTTTGATTCGAAGCGTTATTTTCGGGTGTCCCCTAAAAGTTAGCAGTTGGCGCATTCTTCGCCGTCTTACCCTTGATTACATTGTGGTAGTAGGCGTACGTCATAGGCGTTGCCTGTCGGGTCACTCCGGCGTCCGTGACTTCGCCGAGAAATACGGTGTGAGTAGCGGTTTCCATCGTGTCGACGACGTTGCAGCATATATAGGCGCAAGCGGCGTCGGGGACGGGCATCATGCCGCGCACGGAGTAGGGGATGCCGTCAAACTTGTCGGTGTCGCGCCCGGACATAAAGCCGAATCTGCCTATCACGGCGGCGTCGCTGTCCTCGGCGATCACGCATATCGCAAACTTGCCCAGCTCTTTGATCACGGAGTTGGTGTAGTTGTCGTGATTGACGCTGACCGCGATCGTCGCGGGCGACGAGGTGATCTGCATTGCGCTGTTGGCGGTGCAGCCTGTCGGGCGGCCGTTGTCCCACGCGGTGACCGTATATACGCCGTAAGAGAGGCTGCGCAAAGCGTTTTTGTCCATATGTACCTCAAAAAACGCCCGCGCCGAAGCGCGGGCGGAACGATCAATAGTTTTTGGCTTGCAGTTCGAAATAGCTGCGCGGGTGGGCGCAGACGGGGCATACCTCGGGCGCTTCCGCGCCTACATGGATGTGCCCACAATTGAGGCACTTCCAGACCACGACCTTGTCGCGTTTGAATACGACGCCGTTGTCGATGTTGGCGACGAGTGCGAGATATCTCTCTTCGTGTTCCTTTTCGATCGCGGCTACGCCGTCGAACATCGCAGCGATCTCGTCAAAGCCCTCTTCGCGCGCCTCTTTGGCAAAGGTCGCGTACATATCCGTCCACTCGTAGTTTTCGCCCTTTGCGGCGTCGATGAGGTTGGACTTGGTGTCGCCTATGCCGCCGTTGAGCAGCTTGAACCACATCTTGGCATGCTCTTTTTCGTTGTTGGCGGTCTCTTCAAAGATATTTGCGATCTGGACATATCCGTCCTTTTTCGCCTTGGAAGCGTAGTAGGTGTACTTGTTGCGCGCCTGCGACTCGCCCGCAAAGGCGGTCATCAGGTTTTTCTCGGTCTTAGAGCCTTTGATATCCATATAAATTCCTCCGTATTGTCGGCGTATGCCGTATAATTTAT
>CALWKU010000003.1 GCA_944381345.1 uncultured Christensenellaceae bacterium | reverse complement strand
TGGCAGCAGCAAAGCGGCTCCGAATTTGTCAACGACGGCGTTGTATTCATCAATGAAACCACCGGAGCGGAATTGGACGGCGACGTGCGCCGCCGCATATTCATCGAAAATGTCGACATTGCGCTCGAATACACGACGACCGCCTATGACGGCAGCGAAAAACGCCCGTCAGTCACCAAAGACGAAACCGCGCTTTCTTCGGACGATATGACCGTAACCTACACAGACAACGTCTCTGCCGGGCAAGCGACGGTGACCGTCTCCGGAAAAGGCGGACTTTTCGCCGCGCTCGTCGGCTCGAAAACGCTCTCCTTTGCAATAGAACGCGGCGCGACGGCCGTGAGCGACAAGGCGTCTCTGCTCGCCGCCCTCAACGACGAAAATTGGCAGAAGATAACCCTCGACGCAGACATCGCGGTCGGTTCGACCGCCATCGAATTGCACGAAAACACCACCGTAGCCTGCGGCGAATATATGCTCGTCGCTGCTTACGACAACATCCCGTTCGTGCCCCAAACTTCTGAAATCACCGCGACCGCTACTTCGGTCGACAGGCTGAGCGCTCTGCTGCGCTCGGCTACATATATTTCGCTCGGTAACGACTTGACCGGAGACATCGTCAACGTCAAAGGGACGGAGACTCCTCTCGCCGTCACGCTCGACCTCGCCGGCAAGCGTCTCGACGCGGCGCTCTATCTCGACGGCGACGGCAACGCGATCGATTTGACCGTCACAAACTCTTCGGCGACGCAAAGTTGTCTCGCGGGCAGAGCGACCACGTCGGCGGTAGTAATATCGGGAGATTCCAACTACGATGTTACTCATTTGACGCTCGAGTCGATCGCCGTCGGCGGCATCGTCGTCGACGCGTCATACGCGTCGGTCGATTTGACGGTCACGAGCTGCAACATCACTTCGGGCGCAAACGGCAGAGCGGTCTTTTTGAGCCGCCCTCGGCCCGCGACTCAATCGTCGCCTTTTGACGCGACGTTCACCGACTGCGAGATATCGGGCGAAGAGGGAGTATATGTCAACGCGCCGAAAGCAGAGTTCATCGACTGTATCGTCGAAAGCAACGGCACGTACGGCTACTCGCAGTCTTGTGCAAACGCCGGCAGCGGCTTTGCGGCGGCGATATACTTTAACAAAAGCGTGCCGACGACGGTCGTCTTTGACGGCTGCACGCTGACGTCCGCGCACGGATACTGTCTCGTTCAAACGCAAAACAGCGTTTCCGAAAATTATCCTCCGTCCGACTATTCGATCGTTCTCAAAGACTGCGCTTTGTCGGGCGGCGACGGACACGACTGTTTGTGCTATTCGCCCGACAACGTCAATACGATGCCTACGGCGTAGATTCCGCCGCTGCGCATTTCCAAAATCCCGCAGCCGACGGCGCAATTTCGGGCGGATTTTTTGTCAAGACATCTTTTCGCTTTTTGAAAAATTTTTCGGAGAGGGATTTTATCCTGTCAAGTGCTCGAACAAAAAGCGGACGACGGCGTCGTATCTCTCCTTCTCTTCCGGGTCGGTCAAGATCAAGTCGACGTGCGGCGCGCCGCGTAATTCGCACGTGCGCGCGATCCGCGACGCCACGCCGTCCGCTCCGTCAAATACGGGACGACAAAAACGTTCCGCGATGAAATCGGCAAGATAGGAGTAGTGCGTGCATCCTATCACTACCGCACCCAACCCCTCCCTTGACTGCGGCAGCAATATGCGCTCCGCCTCCGCCTTGGCGCGTTTGAGTTCCGGCAGTCCGTACTCGACAAGATGAGCAAGGTGCGAACAGTCGGGCGTACAGACCTTTGCGCCGCTCGCTTCGAGCAGCGCCGCAAAACGCGGCTGCGCGAGAGTAAGAGGCGTCGCCATCACCGTCAGTCGGTCGCAAACCGCCGCCGCAGGCTTGATCGCCGGTTCTGTACCGACAAATTCAACGTCGGAAAACTCGGCGCGCAATTCGTCGATACAGACCGCAGTGGCGGTGTTGCACGCAAGCACGATCGTCTTTGCTCCCAAGTCTTTGAGCCGTGCGCAATTGGCGCGCATAACCTTTTGCAGCTGCAGTTCTGGCAATCGTCCGTAAGGCGCGTGAGCATTGTCGGCAAGGTATAATATTTTCCCTGCCCGTGTGCGTTCAAACAACTTTTTGACAACAAATAATCCGCCTATACCCGAATCGGTGACCGCTATATCCATACTATATTTTATGCTTGTTGCGGCTCGTATGCCCGGCGCCGCTCTTTACGAATATGCGGCAAAGATCGCCGCGGCGATCGTTTCGGCGCAACGTGCCACCGCCGTCTCAGCGTCATAGGGGATGACCTGCCTGAACCCGTCGTTTGTTTGCACCGAACAGATGAGCGGTACGCCCACGGCGAGCACGCTCGTACCGATGAGTTCTCCGTCCACGCATCGTCCGCCCGCGCCCGTCCCGCTGCCCGGGCGTATGCCGGCGGTAGTCAATTGATAGCACGCGCCCACGTTGCGCCAATCCGTCGTCGCCAACGCGTCCGCGGCGATAACGAGTTCGGGCTGCGTCTTTGCCGCGACGGCGGCGACCAACTCTGCGGTATCGATGCCCGTCGCCGCCTTGACTTCGGGGCGCAAAGTCGTGATCGCGCAAGTCTGCCCCAACCGCCTCAGCGCTTCTATCGTCTTTCCGCCGAGCGCGTCTGCAACAAATCGATCGCTGCCTAGCCCGGCGACCAATATCTTGCGCGCGCCGCTCATACGGCGCATCGCGTGCGCGAGAGCGCGCGTCGCGTCTCCGCCTCGAACTGAACAGTACTCGCCCTCGCGTCTTCCCAGCTTGCGAGACGCTTCGCCGTCGATACGCGAAAACCTCAGCTCGCATCCGTACCTCTTTTCCAGACGCGAGATATATCCGCCTCTCCACTCGGCGGCGTCGGTAAGCAGATCGGAGGCGCCCGCCTCAAAAAGTTTGATCGTCATACTTTTAGCTTTGCCCATACGAGCTAAAACATAGCTTTTGCGCGCCGTTTTTTGTCAAAACTCCGTCCAAAGTCCGCGCTTTGCCGCTCGAAAGCGCAAAAATACTCAAAAAAGCGACCGCATTTTATTGCTTTATGTCTGCAAGTGTGCTAAAATGTTTTAGCAAATACGAAAACGGAGGGAACCTATGCCTAACATCAAGTCCCAGAAAAAGAGAGTCGGCATTTCCGCCAAAGAGAACGAGATCAACGTCGCAAAGCGCAGCAGAGTCCGCACCGCGATCAAGAAGTTCCAAGCGGCTGTCGAGGCGAAGGATTTCGACAATGCGGAGAAACTGTTGCGTGAAGCGATATCTTTGATCGACTGCGCAAAGAATGACGGCATCTACAAGGCGGAGACTGCAAGCAGAAAGATCGGCAGACTTTCCAAGCAGTTGGACAAAGCCAAGAAAGCAGAGTGACATACGTCGACAAAGTTTGACGCGCCGTGCGGCGCGTCTTTTTTGCCTCAATCTCGAGGATGTCAAAAACATGACGCGGCGGCAGCCGCGTCTCTTTCTTCTCGGATCATCTCCACAAAACTTCGAGCGTCTTGCGGTCGAGCACGCCCCACCGCCCGTCCTCGCGGACGATCGCCCTGCCGTCCTCAAACGGCGTAGCGACGTCAAACCTCAACGGCAGGACCTCGCCGCCATGCTTGTCGATATAACCCGATTTTTCCCCTATGGTGACGGAAGCGAGTCCGTCCGCAAACGAAGTCGCGGAGTCGTACTTGAAATCGATGACCTGCTCGCCTTTCTTGTCGATATATCCGAGCTTGCCGTCCCTCTCCACGCAGGCGAGGTCTTCGGAAAACTCAAAGGCGTCGTCGTAATCGGGCTGGATGACGACGTTGCCCTTGCGGTCACGATAGCCCCACTTACCCTTGCGGTTGAACTTGACGATCGCGCCTTCGGGGAGCGGTTCGCGCTGAGGCTTTTCTGCAACGGGCGCCGGCTCGCGTTTGCCGTAGACGATCTCGTACAGGCTCATGCCTGCAAACGGATCGCGTTCTTTGCGCTGTTGCTTGGTCTTTGCATCCTTGCGATTGTCCTTGCCTTCTCTACGGTTATCCTTGCCTTCTCTGCGGCTGTCCTTTTCGTGTACGCCGTCGCGTTTTTTTTCGTCGCGTCTGCCATCCTGTCCCGCACCGTGTCTGTCGCGCGCGTCGACCTTGCGGGCGGGTCTTACCTCGCGCGAAAGCGCGACTTCCTCGTCGTCGGGACGATAGTCTAACCCCAGCTTGACGAGCGCGTCCCTGACCTCAAAGCACTGCTTTTTGCCGATGTTTTGGATGCGGTACATCTCGCGCATACGGCGAGCGGCGAGATCGCGCGCGGTGGCGACGCCTCCCTTTGATAAAAGTTCCGCCGTGCGCTCGCTCAAACCGAGCGAACCGAGCGGAGTGGCAAGCGCCTTTTCATCGCCGACCGGCGTATAGTCGTCGCGCTCCCTGCGCGGACGGTTGTGTCTGAAATTTTTTCCCATAATTTTATTATACCACCGCAAAACGCAAATGGCAACTTCTCGCGCGTATACGCCGCCGGCGGGGTGCGGATCGAGCCTTTTCGTAAGGCATAAACAAATAATTTGTGCGCGCGCGTAATAAAAGCGGTATAATTTTTAAAATGTATATAAAAAGTGTTTACAAATGCCGCGCGAATGCATATAATACTACACGCAAAGACAGCGATGTCTCAGCATATGAAAAGAGGTATGAATTATGGCAAAGTATAAGAGATGCCCCCGTTGCGAACTCAATTGGATCCCCGAAGAGGAGGAGTTTTGCGACGTCTGCAAGGCAGAACTGAAGATAGGCGGCGCGAGCCTTCTCGAAGACGAGGAGGAAGAATTGTGCCCCGTCTGCCACGTCAACTATCTCGAGCCGGGCGAAAAGATATGCTCCTATTGCGCTCAAAAGGATCCCGACAAAGCCGATGACGACGAGCACGTCTACAACATCGACGACACCGACCGCTCGGAAGAAGATCTCGAAAACGTTTCGTTCGACGAACTTGCCGAAGAGGAGAGCTGGGCGGATTACGACGAACCTTTCGACGACAACGAAAACTTTGACGACGCCGACTATGCCGGCGAGGACGAAGAAGCGGACGAGGAAGAAGAGGAAGAATTCAAAGACGACATCGAGGACGACTTCGACTATGACATCGACAGCGTCGAGGACATCGACGAGGACGAGGAAGAAGACGAAGAGGACGACAAAGACGAAGATTAAACATATTTTGCCCTGCGTTTTTGCGGAGCATTTTGCACGCCGACATGAATATAGCCGTCTGTATACGAAGCGAAAAACTTGCCAACCTGCTTGAAAACATCATCCGCGCCGACTTCCCCGACGCGGAATTTTCGCTGTTCACCCCCGAAACTCTGCCGTACGGACACGATCGCTTTCATATGGTGTTGTGCGACGAGGAGGCACTGATACGCATTTGGCAGAGCGACAAATTGCGCGCCTACTATCTGCCCGGCAATGCGATCGCTATCCCCATCTATGTCAGCGGCGATCCGAAAATATTCTATAAGTCCTACACAAACCGCGGGCTGCGCTTGCTCGGAATGCCGTTCGGCGCAGGCAGCGGACCTACGTCGACGGTGCCTCTGTTCCACTCTCTCGACGAGATCACCGAAAACGGCAAAGCTGACGACTACCTCATCTATTACAGCGATACGGGCGCGGACAGGTTGTTTGCCGTCCGTTACGGCAACGACACATTGATCGCGGAATATGCCGACCGCGTCAAAAGCGGTTCGCGCACGATATTTTCCGTAGCGGGCGAACGGCGCGTGGGCAGACTTCGCATTCACAAAGACGGCGTCTCGACAGAGGGCAAATTCTACTCTTTCGACGACTGCGAAAAACTGCCGCTGTATGTGATAGCGCGCATCAAAAAGGTGCTTGTCGGTCGAAATTGACAAAATGTCGATACATCTCGACATTTCGTATCATGAAGCGCCAAAGTTCCGCGATATCAAAAGTGGAGTTTTTGCTAACCCCGCATATGCCGACAAAAACGTCCCTGTTGCGGGTCGTTTTGTCTACTTCCTTATCCCGATCTCGGCTTTGCAGCCGTAAACGCTGTCATCGGTCTCAATGATCCCTCCGACGGCGTCCGCGATCACATAGCCCGAACGCACGTTTTTGACCGAATCGACGCCTCCGCGTATGTCCGCCTCTACGTCGCTGTACTCAAACGCAAGGTCGCAGCCCTGCGTCTTACAGTCTATCAGCCGCAATCCTCTGCAATAGCAAAGCGGCTGAGTCCCGACTATTTTGCAGCGGATCAGGGTAAGGTTTTCGGAATACCAGCCGAGATATTCGCCTTCGATCACGCTGTCCGTCACGGTCACGTCAACGGCGTGCCAAAACGCGTCCTTGGTCTCGATGCGCGAATCGGCGATCTTCATGCCCCTGACGTACTGAAACGAATATTTGCCGACAAAGTCGATATTGTCGAGCGTCACTCTCTCGCTGTCCAAAAACGCGTATTGCGATTGGACGCGGCAGTCCTTCAATGTAATCCCGCGGCACTTCCAGCCAAACTCAGGCGAGACGATGCGCGACCCCTCGACGGCGACGCCGTCGCACTCCCTCACCGCCTTTATGCCGCGTATATCGCAGTTCTCGATCCCGACGTCGCGGCTGTACCAAAGCGCGGCGCGGCAATTTTCGGTCAGTTCGCAGCGCTCGAGACGCAGCCCCCGAACGTGCCAATACGGATATCGCAGATCGTGAAAGCACTCCTTTGCGATCACGTTTTCACACTGTTTGACTGCCGATTCGCCGTCCTCTTTCCCTTCAAATCGGCAACCGACAAGCAGTATGTCTTTGCGGTTGTAGAGTGCGCGCTCCTCGCCGAAACGCTCGTTTGCGATCGTCTTATATCGGATCTTTTCCTCGTTCTTGTCTCTCTGTTTCATTGCAAATTTTCGTACTCGTGTCTATTATCTTTGTTTTATAAAACTGTTTGCCTTGTTTTCGGCATATGCGGTTTAAGCTAACGCACATTCTTTGCTTAGATAAGTTCCCGCTCCATGTGATGTACGGTTGCCGATTTCCGCCTCTATTATATCACCGTTCCGTGTCGATGTCTAATGCCTGTTTTTTATCAGTTATCATCGATAAAAAGCATAAAAGACGCGCCCGAAGGCGCGTCTTTATCGCACGATCCGCGCTTATCTTTGCAACAGCGAATGTCCCTTCATCTCGGGCGGAATCGCTATGCCCATCGCGTCGAGCATTGTCGGAGCGATGTCGCACAGTCTGCCGCCGTCCGCGAGCGACTTGACGCCGTCCACTCCGATCGCTATGAACGGAACGGGATTGGTCGTATGCGCGGTGAACGGAGTGCCGTCCTCGTCGAACATATGGTCGCAATTGCCGTGATCCGCGGTGACAAACGCCTGTCCGCCGACGGACAGGATCGCGTCGACGACATTTTGTACGCACTCGTCGGTGACCTCGACGGCTTTCTTAGCCGCCGCCATGACGCCGGTGTGTCCGACCATATCGCAGTTGGCGAAGTTGAGAATCATAACGCCGTATTTACCGCTCTTTATCTCCTTGACGGCTCTGGCCGCGACCTCGTAAGCGCTCATCTCGGGTTTCATATCGAATGTCGCTATCTTTGGCGACGGAATGAGGATGCGCTCCTCTCCCTCGTTGGGCGCCTCAACGCCGCCGTTGAAGAAGAAAGTGACGTGCGCATACTTTTGCGTCTCTGCGATGCGGAACTGTTTGATCCCCAGTTTTGCGAGATATTCGCCCAACGTATTGGCGTAGCTTTCGGGACGGAACGCGACGTCAAGCTTGTCGCCGAATGTGACGTCGTATTGAGTGAACGACACATAGTGCGGCGCAAGAAAACCCTTCGCCCTCGGGAAGGACGCGAAGTCGGGATAGATAAACGCGCGGGTGATCTGTCTGGCGCGGTCGGGACGAAAATTGAAGAACACGACGCTGTCGCCCTCGTCTACGGTCGCAACCGGCTTACCTCCGTCGGTCAGCACGGTGGGGACGACAAACTCGTCGGTCACTCCCCTGTCGTAGCTGTTTTGCATTGCCTCGATAGGATCGCTTTCTTTGACGCCGCTGCCGTCGACGATCGCCTCGTACGCCTTTTGCACTCTGTCCCAAATGTTGTCGCGGTCCATGGCGTAGAATCTGCCCGATATCGTGGCGATCCTGCCGAATCCGACTTCGTCCAAATGCGCCTGCAGCTGCTCGATGTAGCCCTTGCCGCTCTCGGGCGGCGTATCTCTGCCGTCCATAAAGCAATGGACAAAGACGTTGTCGAGCCCGCGCCTTTTCGCCATGTCGACCAACGCGAACAGGTGGGTGATGTGGCTGTGTACGCCGCCGTCGGAGACCAACCCCATGACGTGCAGCTTTTTGCCGTTTTTCTTTGCGCCGTCCATCGCCGCGACGAGCGCGGGATTGGTGAAGAAGTCGCCGTCCTCGATCGCCTTGGTGATGCGGGTCAGCTCCTGATAAATGACGCGTCCGGCGCCGATGTTGAGATGCCCGACCTCGCTGTTGCCCATTTGCCCCTCGGGCAGACCGACCGCAAGCCCGCTTGCGTTGAGCTGCGTCGACGGATATTTCTCTCTCATCGCAAGCACTCTCGGCGACGTCTTGGGAGAGATCGCGTTGTCCGCACCGCATTGCGCGATGCCGTAGCCGTCCATGATTATAAGTCCGGTAAATTTCATAAAACCCTCTTTGGCTTTCGCCTCAAAATTTCGCCTTTCGGCTTTTTCGGCTATATTTTAGCACAACGAAAAAATATAGTCAAACAAACGTCCGCGCCTCGCGCGTGCCGCTTAAAAACACAATTAGGCGTCAAACGCGGCATAGCGTGCAAAAATCGGTATTTTGACCGATTTTTTTACTATTGCCTAAAACGCAAGCACAAAGTTGAAAAGTGTAATATAATTTGTATTATAATATTGTAAAGACGGAGATCTCCTTCCGTCTCAGGAGATTAGGTATGACGTTGCAGGAACAAATTTCCGAGAACATCAAGGCAGAGATCCTCTCCTCCGACAAGACAAAAAGCCAAATCGCCGCGGAGATCGGCGTGTCAAAACCCACTTTGTCGCAATATTTGTCGGGCAGGATCCAGCCGTCGCTGCTCACCTTTGCAAAATTGTGTAAGGTGCTCGGCGCGTCCGCAGACGATATCCTTGGCTTGACGAAGTGATCAAGCGAGGCCTTCGTCTCGTTTTCGGCAACAAAATTGCCGCGGAATTTCCGCGGCAATTTTTTACGTTTTCGGCGTCAGCCGTTGTACTTGACAACCTGCGAGAAGTCGACCGCTTTGAGCGACGCTCCGCCGATCAATCCGCCGTCGATCTGAGGCATCGCCATCAGCTCTTTGGCGTTTTTGGGATTCATCGACCCGCCGTATTGGATGCGCACTCTCTCCTCTGCGTTCTTCTCTCCGTAGAGGCGCGCCATCGTCTTGCGGATGACCGCGATGGTATCGTTTGCGTCCTGCGCGGTAGCTGTCTTGCCCGTGCCTATCGCCCAAACCGGCTCGTATGCGATGACTATGTTGTCGAGATCGGCGGCGTCAACGTCCGCAAAAGCGCCTTCGGTCTGCCTGACCAGCACTTCTTCGACCTTGCCGCCCTCCCTCTCCTCGAGGGTCTCTCCGACGCAGATGATGGGTTTAAGCCCCTTGGCAAGCGCAGTCCTGACGCGCTTGTTGACGGTCTCGTCCGTCTCGCCGAAGTATTGACGGCGCTCGCTGTGTCCGATGATGACGTACTCGACACCCTGTTCGAGCAGCATATCCGCGCTGATCTCGCCGGTGAACGCTCCCTTTTCCGCCCAATGCACGTTCTCCGCGCCAAGCTTGATATTGGTGCCCTTGATCGCGTCGCCCGCCGCCCAAATACTAGTGTACGGCACGCAGATGACGACCTCCGCCTCCGCGTCTTTGACGAGCGGAATGAGATCGTTTAGCAGCGCATAAGTCTGCGCCTTGGTGTTGTTCATCTTCCAGTTGCCTGCAATGATGGGTCTTCTCATGATATACCTCTCAATATTACTTTTTGTCGTTGAGGCACGCGATGCCGGGAAGCACCTTGCCTTCGAACAGCTCGAGCGACGCGCCGCCGCCGGTGGAAATGTGGGTCATCTTGTCCGCAAAACCGAGCTGCTTGACCGCAGCGGCGCTGTCTCCGCCGCCGATGATCGTCGTAGCGTCATTCGCGTCCGCCATAGCCTGCGCGACCGCGATCGTGCCCTTTGCGAGCGTCGGGTTTTCAAATACGCCCATAGGCCCGTTCCAGATGACGGTTTTTGCACCCTTGATGACGTCGGCAAACAGCTTCTTGGTCTTGTCGCCAATGTCAAGCCCCATCTTTTCCGCAGGGATCGCGTCGACGTCGACGGTCTCGACGGCTATCTGAGCGTCGATGGGATCGGGGAATGCGTCCGCGACCACGGTGTCGACGGGCAGATAGATAGTCTTGCCGAGTTCCTTCGCCTTGGCGAGCATGTCCTTGCAATAGTCCATCTTTTCGTTGTCGACCAGCGACTTGCCGACCTCATAGCCCTTGGCTGCAAGGAAGGTGTACGCCATGCCTCCGCCGATAATGAGGCTGTCGCACTTGTTGAGCAAATTGTCGATGACCTTGAGCTTGTCCGCGACTTTCGCGCCGCCCAAAACCGCGACGAACGGTCTTTCGGGCGCTTCGAGCGCGTGAGCCATGACCTTGAGTTCCTTCTCTATCAAAAAGCCGCAGACCGCCGTCTTGACAAAGCCGTACTCTACGATCGCGGCGGTCGAAGCGTGCGAACGGTGCGCCGTGCCGAACGCGTCGTTGACATAGATGTCGCAGTAGGACGCGAGCTGACGGCAGAACTCTTCTCCTCTGCCCTCCTCCTCGGCGTAGAAACGCAGGTTTTCGAGCAGCACGCACTCGCCCGGCTTGCAGGCGGCAACCTTAGCTTTTGCGTCCTCGCCGACGACGTCCTTTGCAAACGCGACCTTGCCGCCGAGCAGCTCGTTCAGCTTATCCGCGACGGGCTTGAGCGTCAACTTGACCGGGTCGTTTTTGAGAGCCTTGGCGATGTACGCCTCGGTCGCGGCGGCTCTTTCGCCCTCGGGCAAAGCCTCCACCGCCTTTTTCTCCTTTTTGGTCAGACCGACCTTTGCGCTGAGAATACTGTGCGGTTTGCCCATGTGCGAGCAAAGGATGACCTTTGCGCCGTGCTGCATAAGATATTCGATCGTCGGCAACGCGCCGATAATGCGCGTATCGTCGGTGATCACGCCGTCCTTCATCGGGACGTTGAAGTCCACTCTCACGAGGCAGCGCTTGCCGTTGACGTCTACGTCTCTGATTGTCATCTTGTCCATAAAGATCTCCTTCGGACGGGATATGCGTCCGCTATGATAAAATTTTCACGCCCATATTATATCATTGCGCGCAAACTTTTTACAAGTATATATGCGTAAATGTTTTGGCAAAATAGTGTAAAGCGAAACGGGAAGACAACGATGTCTCCCCGCTCGAAATTCGCAGACGGACAGTCCGGCATACTTGTCCGTTATCTTGATTCTATTCCCATTTTAATGGGAAGTCAACTATTTTTCCCAATTTTGTGGGAAGATAGTTGTATGGATACGACATTCGGCGAACGGTTGAAAGACTTGCGCAGAGAACGCGGTCTCGGGCAGATCGCCCTCGCGCAAAAATTAGGCGTAGGCAAATCCGTGATCAGTCTGTGGGAATTGGGAAAATGTGAACCGACGCTTTCCAACCTCGTGGCGATCGCGCGCTTTTTCGACGTATCGTTGGATTGGCTGACGGGACTTGAGGACTGACGCGGCGCTTTGCGATCTATGCCTCTGCCCGATCCGCAAGCCGCTCGCAATATATCGCCAAACCAAAAGAGCGGCGCGCAGCCGCTCTTCGCATCTTGACTTATATACGATAGATCCAATCGCTCTTGCGCGGCTTTGGCGGGGCGATCTCGCCGTCGGGATAGCCGAGCGCGACGTGCCCCACTCCGACATATTCGCCCTTGACTCCGAGTTTTGCAAGCAGATCTTTGCCCCAATCACTCTCCAACTCCTCCTTTGCGCGGTGTATCCAGCACGAACCTACGCCGAGCGACCATGCGGCGTTCATAATGTTTGAGATCACACAGCTGCCGTCATATACGTCGGTCGGGCGCTTTTCCGCCGCGACGAGCAGCACGACGGGCGCGCCGTAAAAAGGATCGCCCTCCCTTCCCGCTATCTCGGCGTTGAGCTTGGACACCTCGGCGCGCACCTTTGGATCGGTGATCACGATGACGACGGGACTTTGCTTGCCCATACCGGTGGGCGCATACATACCTGCGCGCAGGATGTCGTCAAGCGTTTCGGCGGGGATGGGATCGCTCTTGAATTTGCGGACGCTGCGGCGCGTCGTCAACACTTTCAACGTTTCGTTCATAGTTCCTCCTCAATGATGTGATTGCGAGATCTTGAGTATCTTCTTTTTAAGTTTTTGCAAAGACGTATCTACTTTTTTGACCGTTATGCCGAGCGCGGACGCCATCTCTTTGTAGCTTTTGCCCGACAGATAGAGGTTGAGAAGCGCCTTTTCTCCGTCCGAAAATTCGCTGTCCAAACGCCTTGCGAACGTGCGCCCGCTCTCGCGCGAGATCGCTATCTCCTCCGCGCTCATACCCGCTCCGAGCAGCTCGTCCGCGTCTGCGAGCGGAATATATCCGTTAAGCGCCTTGTGCTTGTCGCGGTTGGCGGACTTGATGACGTCGAGCAATCTGTTTTTGACGCAGCCGCCCGCATATGCGGGGAACGCGCCGCTCTCGGGACGATATGTCTTTATCGCGCGGTAGAGGGCGATCATCCCCTCCTGCGCGAGATCTTCCGCGTCTCCTCCGATCAGAAAATAGCGACGCGCAAGCGCCGTCGCTATGCTCTTGTATCGAGTCAAAAGCGTCTCGACCGCGCTCTCGTCGCCATCGGCGGCGAGCTTGAAGATATTTTCTTCCGTCACTTTGCGCCTCCGCGCGCACGCACCGCTTCGTAACACAAAATGCCGCATGCGACAGACGCGTTGAGCGAATTGACCTTGCCGAACTGAGGTATGGACAGCGCCTTGTCGCACAGCTTTGCCGTCAGGCGCGAAACGCCGCTGCCCTCTCCTCCTATCACAAGCGCGATCGCGCCCGAAAAGTCTGCGCCGTACATTGATTCGCCGTCCATATCGGCGCAATAGACCTTGAAAAATTCATCTTTGAGCCGGCGTATCGCGTCGTTGACGTTGCCTACCTTGGCGACCTTGACATATGCGGACGCTCCCGCAGAGACGCGCACGACCGTGGCGTTGACGGACGCGCTGCGGCGCGCGGGGATGATCACTCCGTCCACTCCGGCGCACTCTGCGACGCGCAGGATACTGCCGAGATTGTGCGGATCCTCGACTCCGTCCAATACGAGCAGAAACGGCGCGGCGTCACGCTCGCGATTGAGCGACGCGAGCTGCTCAAAATCAGTGTAGACGAACTCCTCGCCGACCGCGAGTATACCCTGATGGCGGACTCCCTCGGACAGCCTGTCCAATACCTGCCTTTCTTCAAAGCGGACGGAGATGCGCTTTCCGCGCGCGGCGGACACCAATTTGTCCATGTCGTGCGCGCCCTTGGCGACGTATATCTCCTTGATCGCAACGCCTGCCGACAGCGCCTCTGCAACGGCGTTTTTGCCGGCAACGATCATTTGAGTTCCCTTCTGCGCGCGCGGACCTCTTCGGATCTGCCGCAGGACATCTTGCCTTCGGAACACGGACCGGACACGCAGGACGGACCGCTCGCCGAGAACAGCATCGGCGCGACCTCGCTGACGAGGGCAAGCATCTGCCACGCGACTTCGCGGATCTCCCACTGCGCGCGGTTGCAGCAGCGCAGACGGAAGAAGTGCATCAATTCGCGGGCGTTCATCGTGACGACCATTTTGGTCTCCGCAGCGTTGGGCAGCACGAAGCGGGCGTCCTCGTTGGACTTTTCACACGCGCCGCCGAGCATTCTCTGCCACTCCGAATACCAACCCTGTATCTCGTCCATCTGCGCGCGGAACTTGGCGGCATACTCATCGCCGAGCGCCTCTATCGCAGGCGGAACGACATAGTTGAACGTCTCCTCACCGCTTGCGGACACATAACGCTGAGACTTGACCGAAAAGCTGGCGATGCGGTGGCGCGTGATCTGCGCGAGCAGCGCGCGCGACACGCCCTCGATGCCGAAGGTGAACGACGCATGTTCGATTGGCGACAGATGGCTCATCGAAACGAGACGCTGCAAAAACTTAGACACGTCCTTGTTGTCAACGCCCTGTTTGAGATCGCCGATGTCGGCGTCGCTGTAACACAGCTTGGCAGCGAGCGCGACCACCTTTTCGGGATCGGGCGTATAGTCTAACAAAACTACTTTCGGTTTGACCTGAGGCATAACGGCTCCTCTGCGCGTATGCGCAATTATATTGATTCTATGATATACCCAAACGGCAAAAAAAGCAACCCAAAGGGGTCGCTCAATCCGCACAAATTTCTTCCGCCGCGCCGAGCAGCCGCTCGAGCCTGTCCGATCTCCCCGTAAGATAGAGATACCCGAACACCGCTTCAAGCCCCGTCGCCATATGATATTCCGCGATCGACGCGTGCTTTGCAGCCGTGCCGACATGTGAATTGCGCGCCCTCAAAAAGACTGCCCTCTCCTCGTCGTCGAGCGCATCGGCGAGCGCAGACGCTGCCTTTGCCTGAGAGGTGGCGCGAACCTGCCCCGAAACGAGAGTGTGCAGTTTGCCCGCTTTGGCGTGCGACGACGACGCAAACTTTGCCTTGAGATAGAGCATCTGCACTCCGTCGCCGACGTAGGCAAGCACGAGCGGATTTAGCTCGCGCGCCTCGGCAGCGCTCAACGTGCCGCCGAGGCGGGGCGCAAAGCCGTCACTTGCCATACTTTGATTTGAAGTAGTCGAACAGCAATTCGTCGCTGTAAGTCTTTTGACCGGTCGCTTCGAGAGTCTTTTGCTCGATGTATTGTCTGCAGCTGCGCTCCATGATGCGAATGATCTCGAAAGCCTCGTCCATATCTCCGCCCGCGCAGAACACGCCGTGGTTCGCCATAAAGCACGCGTTGCGCCCCTGCATCGCGGCGACCGTGCCGTTGCGCAGCTTTTTGGTGCCGGGCAAGCCGTACGCGCCGACGCGCGCGCTTCCTCCGACGAGTTTTTGCATCTCTTCGCTCATCACCGGCAGTTCGACGTGCGCGGACGCGAAAACCGAACACCACACCGGGTGGGAGTGTATCGTCGCGTTGATCTCCGGACGCGCCGCCATGATCGCCGCGTGTATCTTGCGCTCGCTGGTCGGCTTTTTGCCGTCGCTCCACACCGAGGGATCGCTGATCTGCACGATAGGCATATCTTCGGGCTGCAACGCGACATAGTCTAACCCCGTCGGGGTGACCAGCATATGGTCCTCGTCAAGCCTGACTGCGGTATTGCCCCATGTGCCCTGCACGAGATTTTCGGCAAGCAGCGCGACGCCGCTGTCCTTGATCACTTGGCGCAGTCTCTTTTCTTCTTCCTTATCCCATGCCATATCACTCGCCCTCCCTTTGGGAAATGTTCTGTTGATTGGTCTTGCTGTACTTCTTCTTGTAGACGAAGCGCATCAGCTTGGCTTCAAACGTGTTGATGATCTTGCAGCCGCCTATCACTCCGCCGCAGATGAACACGTGCGCAGCCTTGTCAAGCACGAGCGCGCAGGTGTACGCCTCGTCCATCGTGCGTCCCGAAGTCAGCGCGCCGCCGCCCGCGATAAGA
The DNA here is from genome assembly GCA_944381345.1 of uncultured Christensenellaceae bacterium. Taxonomy (GTDB): domain Bacteria; phylum Bacillota; class Clostridia; order Christensenellales; family UBA3700; genus Ornithoclostridium. The sequence continues at coordinate 6,057 of CALWKU010000003.1, read as the reverse complement.
CATGAATTGCGCCCCTTGACCGCTTTGAGTACGTCGCCGACCTCCGCGCTCTTGCTCGTCTTGCAAGTCGTACCGACGATCTGAGCCATGTCGTCCACGACCGCGGGAATCGTCGCCTTTGCGTCGGCTACGGCGCGCACATAGGCGGGATGGGTGATCATCACCGCGTTGATATCCTCGCGCGTCGAAAACAGCGCGCTCAACAGCGCGTTCGCGGACGCGTCGCCGGCGTTGACCTCGACCAGCTTGTCCTCGGTCAGCCCATCAAACGGCGCAGCGTTGACGACAAAACCGCTCTTGGTACGCATGGCAATGACGTCGCCGTCGCCGCAAAGCCTTTCCGACACCGCCTTGCCCGCATATTCGCAGATCGTGGCGGCGATCTTCTTGTCAATCATCTTCTTCTCCTCCGAATCTCAGTGCGTTTGCCTTGTAATAAGTGCGTTTAAGACTCTTGTAAAGCCTCTTGTATGTAGCGAACATCTCGTCGTAGATGTAGCCGTTGGCGGGATTGGGACGATAGGTCTTATTCTCCTTGACGAACTGTTTTGCACTCTCGAAATTCTCCAATTCGCCGAGACCTATCAGCGCGATGATCGCCGCGCCCAACGCGCCCGCGTTGCGCGGATTGTCGACTACGGCGAACTCCGCGCGCGTGATGTCGGCAATGATCTGCATCCACGCGTCGTCGAGCGCTCCACCTCCTATGATGCGGAACTGGCGGCAATGGAAACCGTAGTCTTTCTCAAAGTTTTCTAGAATCCATCTCAAATTGTAGCCGATGCCCTCATAGACGGCGCGCATCAGGTGTTCCCGCGTGTGTTCGGGTCCGATGTTGAACAGCGTCGCCCTTGTCGTTGTCGACGACACAGGACATCTCTCACCCAACATCCACGGCGTGCAGAGCAGGTGATCTGACCCGGGGGGAATGGTCTCGATGACTTTGTCCATATAGGAGTAAATGCCTTCGCCAAGCTCCTTTTGCTCTTGGCGGAAGAACTGCTCGATCAGCCATTGGATGTTGCTGCCCGCCGCCTCGGTGATGCCGACGATGAGATTCATATTGATGTCCGCGCTTTGGATCGCGGACGCGCCGTGCTTGAACTGCGTCTTGTCCCTCGATGCGGCGCCGACCCATGCGGACGTTCCCAAATAGATGTGTATATCCCCGTCGCTGTTCATGCCCGAACCTATGCACGCGCTTTGGGTATCGTCGCAGCCGCCGAACACCGGCGTACCGGGATTTAGTCCGAGTTCGCCCGCAGCCTGTTCGGTCAAGCCCGAACCTATCTGATCGGTGCTTTTTACGAGAGGGGGCAGTTTTTTCATGTCCAATCCCGTCAAAGACAGCACGGACATCCACTGTTTCTTTTTGAGATCGAGCCCGTAACTTGACGCGCCGCTGTATTCGGCGACCATTTCGCCCGTGCATTTGAATTTGAGAAAGCCGTTGACGTCGAGGAAGTACTTGGTGCTGTTGTAGACGTCGGGGCGCTCCTGTTTGAGCCAGATCAACTTGGCGATGACGTCCTTGCCCATGATCGGCGTGCCCGCGACCAAGGTGAACAGCTTTTTGCCGCCCAGCTTGCGCATGATCGAACGCGCCTGCTTTTCCGCCCTGCCGTCGACCCATGTGATGTTGTTGTGCAGCACGTTGCCCCACTGATCGACGGGGATGATGCCCATCGCCTGAGTGGAAAAGACAATGCCCTTGACCTCGTCGGGCTTTATGCCGGACTGCTCGACGACGGCTCGCGTAGACTTGCAGACCGCGTCCCAATACTCGGCGGGATCTTGCTCGACAAAGCTCGGACTGGGGTAATAGGTCGGATAGGGCGCGGCGTTGGTCGCAATGATCTTTCCGTCAAAGTCGACGAGGACCGCCTTGTCCGAACTGGTGCCCATATCGTGGGCAATGATGTATCTTCCCATAATTTACCTTTTGCGGAAATTCCGCCCTTTAATTCAAAAAAGGGTCGCTCGTACACGGGCGTGTACGGGCAACCCGCTCCTTTGCGGAAATTACTTGTTGTTGCGCGCAGCGATCGCGGCGGCTTTCTTCGCTTCTTTTGCCGCTCTGTATCTCTCGACCTGCTTTTCCATCGGCTCGGTGCGCTCCTTGACGAGAGCGAACACTTGGTCGAATCTGCCGAGAGCGTCGTCGATGACCTCGTCGGTGTCCGCCATCGAAGTATACAGTCTGCTGCCGGCGAGAGTGACGATGCCGTGCGACATATAAGCCGCGCCCATATGCTCCATAGCCTCTTTGCGGACCATGATCATGTCCTTCATCTTGAGTACGCTGAGCAGCTTGAGGATGTTCATCGACGAGAAGTCGTAGCTCATCGCGCCTGTGCATTCGAGGTGGACGATCGAGCCTTGGTTGTACGCGACATAGGGCAGCTCGTATTTTTCGATCAGCTTGACGAGACCGTCGGTCAGCCTGTCGCCCGCACGACCCGCCTTGGCGCAGGCGTCGTTTTTGGCGATCTCCTTGATCGCAACATAGCCCGCCATCGCAGACAGCGGATTTGCAGCCAAAGTGCCGCCGACATACGCCTTCTTTGCGCCGCCCGCAACGCCCGCCGCCATGAGGTCGACCAGGTCGCGTCTGCCGCCGACGCCGCCCGCAGCCGGATATCCGCCCGCGACGATCTTGCCGAAGATGGTCAGATCGGGCTTGACGCCGAACAGCCCCTGCGCGCCTCCGAGACCCACTCTGAAACCGGTGACGACTTCGTCGAAGATGAAGATACAGCCGTACTTGTCGCACAGCGCTCTTACGCCCTTGTTGTAATCCCAGTCAACCGGTCTGGTGCCGGACTCCGGACCGACAGGCTCGACGATGACCGCAGCCGTGCCGCCGCGCAGCTTGTTGAGTTTGAGATAGTCCTCAAGCATATTGAGGTCGTTGGGTCTGACCTCGTCGACGACCGAGAAGATGGTGTTGGGGATACCGAACGACTCGAGGAACTGCCTGGTGCCGGGCACTTTGAGGCCGTAGACCATCTGATCGGACCAGCCGTGGTATGCGCCGCCGATCTTGATGACTCTCTTCTTCTTGGTCGCGCATCTTGCGATACGGATCGCAGCCATGACGGACTCGGTACCGCTGCCCAGCATACGGAACTTTTCGACATTGGGCATATTTTTGTTGATCTCTTTGGCGATCAACAGCTCAGCCTCGTGGAACAGACCGGTGACGGGACCGCACTCCTTGATCAGCTTGATCGCCTCTTCCTGAACGGCGGGATAGTTGCTGCCCAAAATGGTCGGACCGCCCGCTTGGAGAAAGTCGATATACTTGTTGCCGTCGATGTCGGTCAGGTATGCGCCCTCCGCCTTGGTCATGCACATCGGGAAAGGCTTGTTGAAGGCAAGGTTGTGCTGAACGCCGCCCGGGATGTAATTTTTCGCCTCGGCGGTGATCTCCTTGGACTTGGCGCACTTTTTGTCGTAATATTCCGAGCAGATCTCTTTGTATGTATCTTCGGGGATGCTGTAAATATTCTTGCTTGTGAGTTCTTTGAGACTTTGATTGATCTCTTGCGCGTTTGCCCAACGGGTTACGCCGCTGTGAGCGTCGACTTTGTCTTTAATATCGGTATAGGTTACCTTCATAAATTTGCCTCCTTAAGCCAAATTTTGCTTGTTATTATTTTATCACAATATTTCCGCGGGTGTCAATATTAAATAAAAATTTTTACGCCCCAAATGCGGCGTATCAGCGCATTAAACTACATCTCGGGCGAATTGGCGCAACATCGTCCCTATCGTTTTTCGACGCAGCGTTCCCCGCCCCGGCATCCTCGGCGACGACAACGCTGCATCGCATATGAAAGCACGGACAAAAATTAAAATTTTGTGAAAAAGTTTAGGCAAACACGTTGAACGCCGCGCGGCGCTGTGATATAATTATCTCAAAAGCTTAAGGAGCAGGAAAATGGATGAGAAAAAAGAGTACGGCAAGTTCGTCTACGACTTTGCCAAAAAGGTGATCGACGTCACCGGTCCCCGCCTCCCCGGCTCGCCCGAAGAGGCGCAGGGCGCGGCTATGATCGCCGAGGAATTGCAAAACGTCGCCGGCAAGCCCAGCGTTACCGAAAAGTTCACCATGGCGCCGCGTGCGTCCATCGCCGCTATCCCGATACTCGGACTTTTGGGCATCATTTCGTTCGTATTGTTTTATGTCTCGCCGATAGCAAGTCTCATATCCACGGTGGTCACTTTGATCATCGCCATCGTGCAGGTGTTTACCTATTCGGCGAAGCTTGACTTCCTCTTCAAAAAGGAGCCGTCCCAAAACGTCTACAACACCTTTGAACCTCTCAGCGGCAAGGTCGACCGCACGATCATATTGTCCGCGCACAACGACAGCAGTTGGTGCTGGCAGTTGTCCGTCAAAAATCCCAAGACCGCGATCCCCAAGACAGTCATAGGCGTGGTCAGCGTGCTGGCGCTGCTCGTGATGAGCGTCGTCGCGCTCTGCATCGGCATGTACAGCTTCCTCTATATCGGCGAACTTGCGACGTCCGATCCTCTTTCGGGCGTGCAGATCTTTGCGATCGTGCTGTACATACTGCCCGTATTGTGTCTGCCCGGATGCTATTGGCTGTGCCAATACGTATCGTGGGACAAGTCCAAAGCGTCGCCCGGCGCGATGGACAACCTGACGGGTACGGGGCTTTACATCGCAGTCCTCAAATACTTTTACGCCCACCCCGAGCTGGCGCCGGCAAATTGCCGCATAGTCGCCGCAGGCATGGGCGCGGAGGAGGCAAGCCTCAAAGGAGCGAAGGACTTCGTTCAACGCCACAAGGACGACCCGTCGCTGATGGGCGAGCGCACCTATGTACTCAACCTCGACTCCTTCCGCGACCGCCCCTACTTTTCCGTCGTAATGGGCGACGCGTGGCTGGGTTCCAAATTCGATCCCGAGCTGCGCGACGTCGCGCTAGGAGTGATGAACGAAATGGGACTTGATCCCAAAGTCATGCTCAATCCGGCGGGCGGCTGCGACTCCACGCCGTTCATCCGCGCGGGCGTCAAGACGATCACGCTGTGCGCGCAAAATCCGACCACGACCGACTACTATCACACCTTCAACGACACGATAGAGGGATTGGATCTGTCCGTTCTCGAAGACGCGTTCGAGATGGTGCTGAAGATCGTCGACGGGACCGCAAAGATGGACGAAGCAAAGCATCAAGGCGCAAATTCCTGACAACCGCATAAAACAAAAATATCCCCGAGGCGCAAACCTCGGGGATATTTGTCTGTCACGACGAATATCAGTCTTGCAATGTATAGTAACTATCTATAGCTATTGTCACTTCTTCCGGCACGCCTGCCACAACCGAAGTTTGGATCGTACTCAATGTCAATGTGCCCAGGTCGTCGCTTACCTCCATCTTTATCTTGACTTTGCTGGAGACGGTCAGCCCGTCGACAGAAAAACCTATATCCATTGCATATTCGTAGATCACGCCGTCTTTGCATTGATAATACCTTGTCGTCTCGATCCCTGCCAGGATCTCGGTCATCTTGCCGTCCTCGAAGATAAACTTGCTTCCCGCATAGACCTCGTCGACAACTCCCATGTTGCTATGGTCGAACACGTAGGTTTTTCCGTCAAGCGGTCCCGGCTGCCCTACAAACGACAGATCGGGCGGATCAACGGTATCGTCTTCGCTGAATGTGAACTTACAAATTACAAGATCCTCATACTCCATGCTTAATACGATATCTCCGTCTGCATATGTTATCGATTGAACCGCATATGTTATCGATTGAACCGCGGAACTTGATCCGACACTTGCCGATCCGAAATACATTTCCGCATCAATTGTATCCCCGTCGAAAGTATAGTCGGAAACCGTGACCGCATCATCTCCGATCATCACCGCAAATACCTCGTCGTCGAAATAGAAGGTGTATTGCGACATTGCTTGCTCGAACGTATCCGTTATGCCAAAGCCTATATCATCGCCTACTATATCATCGCCTAAATCGACTTCGACACCCGCATACGAGAACGCCTTGCCGCTCAACTCGTTA
>CALWKU010000002.1 GCA_944381345.1 uncultured Christensenellaceae bacterium | reverse complement strand
CGTCCGACGCAATTGTCGACGGGTGAGAACCTCGTTCTGCTTCGTTTGCTCTAATATGATATCCTATCTTTGCGGCGATGTCAACTTTTTTGCACCGCTTTTTGCAAAATTATGCCTCTTCGCCGCCGCTCGGCGTTTCGCCCGCCTTATTCCGTTTTGTCGGACTTCTCCGCCCCGTCCGCGACGGAGTCGGCGTTTGACTCGTTATCATCGGCTCCGACTGCGACAGAAACCGTGGGGACGTCGTTGTTTTTCGCCGACGCGACGCCCTTTTCAAACTTCGCTACTGTGTCGTAAACCAGCTTACGGAAATAAGCGCTCGCCATGAGCATCACCGCTCCAGCCGCACAGATAATGCCGTCGATTGGCACATACGTGCATTGATAGACGAAAGAGTACCACCATACATTGGTAAAACTTGCCGGCATATATACTTCAAAGTAGACCGCGCCCGCAATGAAATGACAAATAAACCTTGCGATCACGCCAAGCGCGATGCCACAGGTCATAGCTATACCGTCTTTGAATCTCGGATCTATATTCTTGCTTGCGAACATATTACGGAAAAGCCCCGCGCACGCACCGAATATGGCGAACGGAAAGACATAGTCGAGCAAGTATTGAATGGGGTGCACGATCCATGGATTTTGCAACGTCTGGAGCAAGCCGTAAATGAACCCCGCCATTGCTCCCCTCTTTACGCCGAACATATATGAATACAGCGCTATCGGGAGCAGCGAGAACATCGTTATCGATCCTCCGTACGGCGCGTCGAAAAATTTGACGTACGACAATCCGAACGACAAAGCTATGCTTATAGCCGCATAGACTACGGACATGGTGTGCGCTCTGCTCGTGAGTTTCTTTCTGTCCGTAAGCACCGTCAAAGCGACAAGCGCTGCGAACAGCACGATAGTCACCGCTGCGATTATCCACGGATACGCTTCGCCCGACGCGACCAACCCCGCGTGTCCTTCCTCAAAAACCGTAGTCCCGGCTGCCTCGACGAGATTGATTATCGTGACAATGATCGCATAGACAAATATCGTCGCAAAACAACCGAGCACGGCATATCTGAACTTATCTCTCTTTGCAAAATAGACCGTAATGCACGCGACGATCGCGGCGGCAAGAATGATCAGTCCCACGCAAACAGTCGTGCCGACAAGCGTGTCAAAGTTGAAATACGCAGTGTAATCCGCGCCGATCAAAGTTTGACCGAACATAAAAATCTCCTTGGCTTAGGAGAACTCAAAATACCGTAAAAGATTTTTGCTTCCTTACGCGAGTGCTGACTCGACAAGTTCAAAGGGTATTTCTCAGCCGCGATGAGGTCGCGGCACCCCTAGCCGTCCCATATTATACAACCGTGCGCCGACGCCGTCAAACATTTTGCGCAATTTGTCAAAATTCGCCGCCGCACATGACGGATATCCCGCGATATATCGCGGCAGACGCGCCGGCGGATCAGATGTCTAACCAATAGATGACGGCGTTCTCCTTGTCGGGATAAAAGTTTTTGCGCACGCCCGCCGGCTTGAACCCGTACTTTTCGTATAGTGAGCGCGCGGCGGCGTTGCTCTCTCTCACCTCGAGCGTGAGCGCGGTCACTCCGGAAAGCGACGCGGCGTACATCATGTCGCGCATCAACGCGTCGCCCAAGCCTTTGCCTCTCCTGTCGGGCGCGACGGCAAGGTTGTTGACATAGCCCTCGCCTTCGACGACGTACATGCTGTAATATGCGGCGACTTTGCCGTCTTTGACAAGCACGCGCGCTATCGCCCTCGATTCTCCGGCAAGCGCGGCGACCGCCTTTTCGCTCCACGGTTCGGCGAATGTCGCGCTTTCTATAGCGGCTATATCGGCGGCGTGCGCCGCGGTCATATCCTCGAATTCAGTCACCGTCCTTCATCCTCTCCGCCTGCGACTTGCGCAGATATTTCGGCTCGAGCGCGGCGTCGAACAGCCCTGCCTCGACGCGCGCGACCGCAATCGCGGTCAGCCTTTTGCCTATATCGTCCGCCCGCTTGTCGACGACTTTCAGCCCCGACGCGTCCACGTCCGCGCGCGGCACGGCTCTCTCGCCGAACATACCGCCCTTGCCGTCGAAACGCGCGGCGTAGCAATTGCCGTTGCGCGCGTCTATCGCGGCAAAGCACTCGCCTTCGCCGTATGCCATCGCCTCGAGCGCGTCTATCGCCACGGAAGGCTTGCCCGTCGCAAGAGATAGCGCCTTGACGGTGGCGACGCCTATTCTGATGCCGGTAAACGACCCCGGTCCGACAACCGCGGCGAACGCGTCGAAATCGGACGGCTTTGCGCCGAGCGCGGTCATCACTTCGTCCACACAGCCGAGTATCGCGCCGTTGTGCCGCTTTGAACCGCCGCTGCGGCTCTCGGCGTACTTCCCGCCGCGAGTCGCCGAGACGATCAGCTCGTCCGCGCTGCAATCAATGGTCAATACGTCCGTCATCTATCTCTATCTCCCTGTCGTCCCCGCCGAGCGAGCGGATGGTTATCTCGATCGGATGCGCGATGCCGTCAAACTTGTTCCACTCGACGACAACCACTCCTCCGCGATAAAAATATTCTTCAAGCCCGAGTTCGTACACCTCGTCCGCGTCGGCGACGCGGTACATATCAAAGTGAAAGAGGGGCAGTCTGCCGCCGTGGTATTCCTTGACGTAGTTGAACGTCGGGCTTGTCACCGTCTCCGCGATCCCGAGCGCTTTGGCAAGCCCCTTGGTGAACGTCGTCTTGCCCGCGCCGAGATCGCCGTGCAGCAATACCGCGTCGCCCGCGCGCAGAGTCTTTGCGACCTCGGCGGCAAGCGCAAATGTGTCCTCTTCTCCTCTCGAAATTATTTTCATACCGATATTATACAACGCTTGACTTTTTTGCGCAAACATTTCATAATGGGTTTATCTCATACTTGAGGCGGAGTGAAATTCTCCACCGGCGGTATAGTCCGCAAACGCCGCAAATATCCATACGGCGCCGACGGGGTGCGATCCCCCGACCGACGGTATAGTCCGGACGAGAAGGTTGAGGTATGTCAAAATTCCATTATTCCAAAAGTCGGTATATCGCATATACCGCAATTTTCGCGGCGCTGTCCGCAGCCCTTATGGCGCTCTCTTTTTCGGTGCCGTTCATGCCGAGTTTCATCAAACTCGACTTCTCCGAAGTCCCCGCGCTCATCGCGTCTTTCTCGATGGGACCCGTGTCGGGCGTGCTGGTGTGTCTTATCAAAAATCTGATCAACGTCACTATGACTACGACGAGCGGCGTGGGAGAATTGAGCAACTTCATCCTCGGCGTGCTGTTCATCGTCCCGGCAGGGCTGATCTACAAGAAAAAGCGCGACCGCATCGGGGCTTTGATCGGTTCGGTCGTCGGCTCGGTCATCATGGGCGTACTCAGCTTGCTGACAAACTACTACATTGCCTACCCCGTCTATGAAAACTTTATGCCGGTCGAAGCGATCGTCGGTATGTATCAAGAGATATTCGGCGGCGTCAATGGCTTGTGGGAGTGCCTGCTTATTTTCAATATGCCATACACGATCTTCAAGGGGCTGCTGTGCGCGGCGATCACCTTCCTCGTCTACAAGCCCGTCAGCGTCGCTATGAAAACCATCGACATAAAATTGCGCGTTCACCGCTATGACAAGCTGGTCGAAAAGCGCGAAAAAGAGGACGGCGCGCCCCACGATCCCACACGCTCTCAAGAAGAACACGTCTCCGTACGCTGTCCTTTTTGCGGCGCTGTCACCGACAAAGAGATCTGTCCTTTTTGCGGCGCGAGACTTCACGGATCAAGCGCAAAAACCTCCGCATCTCCTACTGACGAGTCGGCGGTCAAAAAGCAGCGATAACAAACACCGATACAAAAAAGACCGCCGCGCGGAGATCCCGCGCGGCGGTCTTTTAGAGCAAGTTGGCTTGGTCTCGTTCATAGTGTCTGTTTTCGCTCATCATCGCCGCGAACCGCTTTGCAAACGGCGCGATCCCGTCGCAATTGCCGAGAGTAAGCGCGCCCCTGTCCTCGCACGGCTTGTCGTCGGTGGACACGACAGCCTTGAATGCCGCCGCAAGCAACGTCCTCGCGTCGCCGCACGCCGCGACGGGTTTGCAGTGGCGGTAAGCCTCGGAGAGAAATTCACGCACGGCGTATATCTTGCCCAATGCGTTAGCGCAGCCGCACGGCACGAACACAGCGTCGAACGTCACCGACGACGCCGTCGCAAATGTGTCCGCCGCATCCATACCGCCGCCGCTCTTTGCCTCTACATAACCCTGGCACGGCGCGACGACTTTAGGACACGCCCCGACGGCGGACAGCTCCGCGCATACGGAGTCGACGCACTTTTTGTCAAAGCCGTCTGCAAGCAGCACCGCGACCTTCGCGCCCTTGGGACACGGCGTACGCCCCGCCATCGACAGCGCGGGCGACACAGCGGTGGATGCGCGATATCCCGCCTTTGCGTCCGTCTTGGCTCCGCAGCCGGCGGCGACTTCGCGCGCGAGCGTGCCGTCTATCTTCGCCAAAAGATCGACCGCACCCTGCCTGACGTTCATGTTCTTGCACTTGCCGAGTTCAAAGCGGAACGCGTCGACGATGTGCCCCTTTTCCCAATCGCACATACTATTGTAAAACATCGACGGCTGCGTGTAGAAGTCAAGGAATGAATTTGCCCTGTCGCGAGTGACCGCGCCCTTTACCGCGCTCTCGTTGTCGCCGAGACCGCTCCCTTTGCCGACGGGATGCGGCTGTCCGTGCTGCAACGCATTGCGGAAATATGCCGTCGTCCCTTCGTCCACGGACATTCGATGCATTCCGTCGCGCTGGTTGTTGTCGACGGCGGCGACCGATCTGTTTATCGGCAGTTCGTGAAAGTTGGGACCGCCCAATCGGGACAGTTGCGTGTCGAGATAGGAGAACAGCCTTCCCTGCAACATCGGATCGTTGCTCAGCTCTATCCCCGGCACGAGATTGGCGGGACAAAACGCGACCTGTTCCGTCTCGGCAAAGAAATTAGTGACGTTGCGATTGAGCGTCATTCTGCCCAGAGGCTTGATCGGGATGAGCTCTTCCGGCCACAGCTTTGTACAGTCGAGGATGTCGAAATCGAATTTGAATTCATCCTTCGGGTCAAGTACCTGCACTCCGAGTTCCCACTCGGGATAGTTGCCGTTTTCGATCGCCTCCCACAGATCGCGGCGGTTGAAGTCAGGATCTTTCCCTGCGATCTTCTGAGTCTCGTCCCATATCAGAGACTGTACGCCCTGCAGACTCTTCCAATGCAGCTTGACGAACTTGTACTCCCCTTTTGCGTTGACAAACTTGAATGTGTGGATGCCGAAGCCGTCCATCATGCGGTACGACCTCGGGATCGCCCTGTCCGACATCAACCACATCATGTTGTGCGCGCACTCGTGATTGCTTGCTACAAAATCCCAAAATGTGTCGTGCGCGGACTGCGCTTGCGGAATCTCGTTGTTTGGCTCGGGTTTGAGCGCGTGGATGAGATCGGGGAATTTTATCGCGTCCTGCACAAAGAATACGGGCATATTGTTACCGACGATGTCGTAGTTGCCCTCCTCGGTGTAAAATTTGACCGCAAATCCGCGCACGTCTCTGACCGTGTCGGGCGAACCGCGAAAGCCCGCGACCGTAGAAAAGCGAACGAATACCGGCGTCTGCTTACCCTTTGCGTTCAAGAACGCCGCCTTGGTCAGCTCGCCGGCGTCGCCGTATGAGGTGAACACACCATGCGCTCCCGTGCCGCGTGCATGGACTATGCGCTCGGGAATGCGCTCGTGGTCGAAATGAGTCAGCTTTTCGCGGAATACAAAGTCCTGTATCAACGCCGGTCCGCGCTCCCCCGCCCGTTGAACCTCTTGGTCGTTGGCGATCGGCGCGCCCTGATCGGTCGTCAGCGCTCCGCCGCCGTGCGGCACCCGAGCCGCGTCGATCTGCTTTATCTTTGCGTTGGGCTCGTCGCCCGAAATTATCTTTGCCATCGGCAATACCTCCTTGTTTGCAAAGAGTATTGACAATACCGCAAACGATAAACAACCGCCAACGGCTTAAAAGCGACGAGACTCCTGCTCATCATTGTATGCCGCATTGCCCGTCGGCAAACGGGTCAAAGACCGGGATCATAAACGACCGGATTTGTAAGGACGAGCAATGCGCGGACGGAATAGCGCAGCGGAGCGGAGCGTCACAATTTCAAACAGGACAAGCCGCCTCGACCATAAAGGCGAGCAAAAGACGAGACAAATAAAAAAGCAAGGTGCGCAGGCACCTTGTTTATTTGTCTCCGTAAAAGCGAAGCCTTTTGTTGGTCGAGGTGACTGGATTTGTAAGGACGCGCAATGCGCGGACGGAATAGCGCAGCGGAGCGGAGCGTCACAATTTCAAACAGGACAAGTTTCTTTGACCGAAGGGACGAGCGAAAGGCAGAAGGCAAACAAAAAAGCGAGGCGGAATTGCCTCGTTTGTTTGCCTTCGCCAAGGGCGAAGTCCCTGACTGGTCGAGGTGACTGGATTTGTAAGGACGCGCAATGCGCGGACGGAATAGCGCAGCGGAGCGGAGCGTCACAATTTTAATCTTGACTGATCCGCCCACCCACAAGAGCTACCATCTTACCCGACAAAAAAAAAAGCCGAGCGCGCAGGCACCTTGTTTATTTGTCTCCGCAAAAGCGAAGCCTTTTGTTGGTCGAGGTGACTGGATTTGTAAGGACGCGCAATGCGCGGACGGAATAGGCGAACGCAGAGAGCCGTCACTATTTCAAACGGGACAAGTTTCTTTGACCGAAGGGACGCGCGAAAGGCAGAAGGCAAACAAAAAAGCGAGGCGGAATTGCCTCGTTTGTTTGCCTTCGCCAAGGGCGAAGTCCCTGACTGGTCGAGGTGACTGGATTTGAACCAGCGGCCTCTTGGTCCCGAACCAAGCGCGCTACCAAACTGCGCTACACCTCGAGAAATGGAGCTGATGGGCGGATTCGAACCGCCGACCTATTCATTACGAGTGAATTGCTCTACCGACTGAGCCACATCAGCATATCAAGCCTATTTATTTTACAAAATAATTATGCGTTTGTCAATGATGCGACGGCAATTTTATCAAAATATTTGTATACCCGAAAAAGCGGTTATTCCTGCTCAAAATTGTGACAAAACGCGCGTATTTTAGCGGGAAATTTACTAGTCACGAAATCTTTAAGCAATTTTTTCGGGAAAACGCTTTACAATCGTTTTTGTTTTTGGTATAGTTAATAAGCAATTCGGAAGCATAGCTCAGTTGGGAGAGCACCTGCCTTACAAGCAGGGGGTCATAGGTTCGAGCCCTATTGTTTCCACCAAAAGGATATGCGAGAGTGGCTCAGTGGTAGAGCGTTG
>CALWKU010000001.1 GCA_944381345.1 uncultured Christensenellaceae bacterium | reverse complement strand
CAGTATCAACGGCATGATCAAAACGACCGAAAAGGCATGTGCGAGCAAAAGTATGTGGTGATAAAAACAGTATCGGGTGCGACCGTCCTTTCGGGCGGTCGTTTTATGCCGCGGTGAATTATACTTTCAAGTGCAACACTTTAACAAAGAAAAGAGTTCATACAAAAACAGCTGTATAATGTAGTTAGCTCTAAATAAAAAACAGGAGTTAATGTATGAACTATACACACCTTAGCATAGAAGAGCGCGGTTGTCTACGAACATACTACAATGAAGGCAAGATAAATAACAAACCAAAGAAAGTGCTAAACTACAAAACACCTGCAAACTTATTTGAACAAGAATTGCAAAAAGTGTTGCACTTAACTTGACAATTCACTGCAATATCTGCTGCACCCCAAACACCGCCTCACGCACATCGATCAAACCCGACTTCACACACGAAACCCCAACATATCGCCTCCTCGCACACCGACTCCCGCCGCGCTGCATAAACTGCCCTAACAACGCGCACACCCTCAAAGCCTCTATATCCGGTTCATCCTCCATACGCCATTTGCATTTCATCTCCAACTCACCTCAAGTCTAAAAAGACTTGCTCGGTCAAAAGCAACATTTTGATTAAGACCAAAGGGCAGTGAACACCTCTTCCAAACAAATAACACCGCTCAACATACATTAAAATCACTTGTCATCACTCCGCACACTCCAACATCGATACATCCGGATACACAACCATCCAACCGAACATCGTCAAACTTCACGCAACCTCGCACATTATCCACAACAAACTCAACACAAAACCATTCTCGAAACACCTCCGTCAATCCGCACGACACCCCCAAACAAAACGCCGGCATATTTATTTTTTCAACCTCAAATTCACTTCAAGTCCTAAAAGACATGACAACATCAAAGAGGCAAGCAAAGCGCTAGCGGCGTAGGGGCGGCAACCCGGAGCAAGCGTCATAAATAGCGACGATCATTGACAACAGCAAAGAAATGCTATACAATAACAATATGAAATGAATGCGCATTGCGCAAAAGGAGTAATTATGAAAGTATATTACGGCGAGATGGACGAAGGCTATAGTTTTGACGCATTGGTTACGGACGCCGACTACGAGCTTGCGCGGCAGTATAATTCAAGTGAAGACATCCCCGACGACGTCTATGAGGAGTACAACGCTCGTCACGAAGAAGAGATAATGCAATTGACCGAGTACGTCATCCCCGACACCTACAAGGGCAAGCCCGTATTGTTTATAAGCGAAAATGCCTTTACGGGAGGAAAAAGTACGTTGCTGTATCCTGAATATGTTGCGTTGAAGCGCGTCGAGGTCGGCAAATATGTCGAGTTCATAGAAGACTTCGCGTTTGGACATTTGCCGGCGCTTGAGCAAATCGATCTTCCCGAATCGCTCAAATCGCTAGACGACTGCGTGTTTATCGGATCGGGAGAGATCAAAAGATTGCACTTAGGCAAAAATCTTGATTATGTCGCATGGACGGCTTTCCGCAATTCGAAGATCTTAGCCTTTGATGTCGATCCCGAAAACTCCAAGTTCCGCTCTGAAAACGGATGTCTGATCGAAAATCCGGGAAAACTCCTAAGAGGCGGAACGGTCTTGCCGAGCGGGGGGATCAAAAGCATAGCGGATTTTGCGTTTGAAAGTGTCCCCATCGACGATCCGGTAGTTCCCGAGGGAGTTGAAGATATAGGCAAATGTGCGTTTTACGGTCAGTCCTTCAAACAAGTCACGCTGCCGTCCACTCTCAGAAGTATCGGGGAAGAAGCCTTTTCAAAAAATCCGTCGTTGGAGAAGATCGTCTACAACGGCACGATGGCGCAATGGAGCAAAGTGGGCAAATCCGGCGCATGGGGCAGTGAACCGAGCGACTTTATAGTCGTTTGCACCGACGGGGCTGTCGACAGAACCGGAGTCGAACGCAAACAGGCATCCAAAAAGCAGGGATTCTTGTCAAAACTCAAGAGCCTCTTCCGTTCTTGATCCGATTGCGGGCGGCATAGGATCTCATCGTTGTTTGCGGCAATGCAAGCCATTGCCGCAAGCACGACTATTCTCTTGATCCGGTAAATATTTAACCGCGTATAGCGCCATTTAACACAACGCAAAGCCTTGCATTGCCGCAAGTCAAATTTTAGACCGACGCCTTGACCTATCGAGTGGCCTTAGCGGCGCAATTTGATTATATTATCAATTATTTATAATTATTATAAAATATTATCAGGTATTGTTAATGACCGAATGTGTCTTTTCGACCGAGATCGACATATCTTCAATTGTCGCTTACCCCGCTCGCGTCGCACGCTCTCACGGTGTGTCAACAAGAAAACAACAGCAGCAGTAAACGCTTATCCCGCTTTCTACGCACGCTTTCACGGCCGCGAGTTCAATATCGAGTCCGTGCAGGCGCGCCAAGTGGCTGACTTCGCCTAAGGTCGACTTTGCCGAGCTTATCCGTCCAAAAAAGTTGACGAGCACGCTGTGAATAATATATAATATTTACGTCGCGCATACATTTGCGCGCAAGGAGGCTCAATCGATCGGGATATGGAAATTCCGTTATATTCCGTCTTTATCGTGGTCATGCTCATCCTCTCGGCGCTGTTTTCGGCGGTGGAGGAGGCGTATTCTTCTCTCAACAAGGTCAAGCTCAAGACGGCGGCGCAGGACGGCGACGCCAAGGCGGGCAAAGCTCTCGCTCTTTCCGAAAAGCAGGACAGGCTTTTGACTTCGCTGCTCATCGGCGACAACATCGTCAACGTCATAGCGACCGTGCTTGGCGTGTTGCTGTTCATGGAGATGATCGAGGACAGCATCGCCGTGGCGATGATCGTCGCGGCGCTTGCGGTGATCGCGCTCGTTCTCATTTTCGGCGAGATTACGCCGCGCGTATTGGCTCGCCGCGATCCCGAAAGGGCTGCGAAGATCTTTTTCGGTTTCGCCAAGGCGGTATGCGTGGTATGTTTTCCGTTGACGTGGCTGTTCGGACTGTGGCGCAAGTTGCTCGACAAGGTGTTGAAACCCGAAAAGGACGCGTCGATCACCGACGACGAATTGATCACCTACGTGGACGAAGCGCAGACCGAGGGTGGGATAGACGAATACGAAGGAGAGCTTATCCGTTCGGCGATCGAGTTTGACGACTTGACGGTCGAAGACGTGCTTACGCCGCGCGTCGACGTTCGGGCGGTGCGCAAGGGGCAGGACGCGGAGAGCGTACTCGACGTATTCCGCAAAACCGGCTATTCGCGCCTTCCCGTCTACAAGGACACCATCGACAATGTGGTCGGCGTACTCAACGAGAAGGACTTTTTCAGGGCGTATCTCGCCGGCGCGAAGAAGATAGACAGCGCCGTTTCGGACAACCTTATCTTTGCCGCTCCGACGATGAAGATAAGCGCGCTTCTGCGCAAATTGCAGCAGGAAAAGACGCACATAGCCATCGTTGTCGACGAATTCGGCGGCACGCTAGGCATAGTGACGCTCGAGGACATCCTGGAGGAGCTTGTAGGCGACATATGGGACGAACACGACAGAGTGGTGCAGTCTTTCACTGCGCTGGGCGACGGCTCGGTCGAGGTTTCGGGCGAGGTCAAGCTGGACGAGTTTTTCGACTACTTCGGCATAGAGAGCGACCCGGACGAGTACGACGCCGTGCAGTTGTCGGGGTTGGTGTTTCAAGAGTTGGGCAGGGTGCCCGCCAAGGGCGACAGGCTGAGCTTTTGCGGCTACGACATAGAGGTGACCGAGGTCGCGCAAAAGCGCGCCGTCAAGTGCGCGGTCGCCAAGAGTGCCGCGGTGCAAAGCGACGCGCAAAAACAAGAGATATAATTTTCCGCGGAGGAAACAATGTATAAGAAAGTCGATTCAAGCATGGATTTTTGCTCGCGCGAGCAAGAGGTGCTGGAGTTTTGGAAGAGCAACGACATCTTCGCCAAGAGTATAAAGGCGACCGAGGGCAAGCCCGAGTTCACCTTTTACGACGGTCCTCCGACCGCCAACGGCAAGCCGCACATCGGTCACATCCTGACCCGCGTGATGAAGGACATCATCCCGCGCTACAAGACGATGAAGGGCTTTCACGTCTTGCGCAAGGCGGGCTGGGACACGCACGGGCTTCCTGTGGAGCTTGAGGTCGAAAAGGCTCTCGGCATGGACGGCAAGCAGGACATCGAGAAGTACGGCATCGTTCCGTTCATAGGCAAGTGCAAGGAGAGCGTCTGGAAATACAAGCACGAGTGGGAGCGTATGTCCGAACGCGTAGGCTATTGGGTGGACATGGAGCATCCCTACGTCACTTACGAGGACGACTACATCGAGTCGGAGTGGTGGGCGATCAAGAAGATCGCGGACGCCGGCTTGCTCTACAAGGGACACAAGATCGTGCCCTATTGCCCGCGCTGCGGCACGGCGCTTTCGTCGCACGAAGTCGCTCAGGGCTACAAACTCGTCAAGGAGAAGTCTGTTTTCGTCAAGTTCAAGCTGCGCGACGAAGAGGGCTACTTCCTCGCATGGACGACGACGCCTTGGACTCTTCCGTCCAACGTCGCGCTGTGCGTCAATCCCGTTGAGGACTACGCCAAGATCAAGGCGGGCGGCGAGATATTCATATTGGCGAGGGCGCTTGTCGACTCGCTGTTCGACGACTACACGCTTATCGACGTCAAGAGAGGCAAGGAATACGAATACACCCCCTATGTGCCGCTGTTCGATTTTTACAAGGGCGACAAGGCGGCGTTTTATGTTGTCTGCGACGATTACGTAACGCTTACGGACGGTTCCGGCGTCGTACACATCGCGCCCGCGTTCGGCGAGGACGACGCCAAGGTGGGGCGCAAGTACGACCTGCCTTTCGTGCAGATGGTCGACGACCGGGGCAGATTCGTGAGCGGCACCGGCGAATTGGAAGGCGTCTTTGTCAAGGATGGCGACAAATTGGTGATACGCCACCTCAAAGACTGCGGATTGCTGTTCAAGGAATTGATGTTTGAACACAGCTATCCTTTCTGTTGGCGGTGCGACACGCCGCTTCTGTACTATGCGCGCAGCAGCTGGTTCATCAAGATGACCGAGGTGCGCGACAGGCTGCTTGCCAACAACGCTTCCGTCAATTGGATCCCGCCGACCATCGGCTCGGGGCGCATGGGCAATTTCCTTGAAAACGTCATTGATTGGGGCATTTCGCGCGAGCGCTATTGGGGCACGCCCATCCCTGTCTGGATATGCAAGGACTGCGGACATATGCACGTCGTCGGCAGCAAGCAGGAACTCAAAGAATTGGGCGGGATCGACGGCGACGTCGAGCTTCACAAGCCCTACGTCGACCCCATCGAGTTCAAGTGCCCCGAGTGCGGAGGGAAAATGCACCGCACGCCCGAGGTCATGGACTGTTGGTTTGACAGCGGCAGCATGCCGTTTGCGCAATGGCACTATCCGTTTGAGAACAAAGAGATATTCGACAAGCATTTCCCCGCAGACTTCATAAGCGAGGCGGTCGACCAGACGCGCGGTTGGTTCTACACGCTGCTCGCGGTGTCGACGCTGCTGTTCGACAAAGCTCCGTTCAAGAATTGCATCGTCCTGGGTCACGTCAACGACAAGGACGGCGTAAAGATGTCCAAGCACAAGGGCAACGTCGTCGATCCGTGGTCGGTACTCGACAAGCAGGGCGCGGACGCGGTGAGGTGGTATTTTTACAGTTCGTCGATGCCGTGGCTGCCGACGCGTTTCAGCGCGGAGAACGTCAGCGAGAGCCAGCGCAAATTCCTCGGCACGCTTTGGAACACCTATTCATTCTTCGTACTGTACGCCGACATAGACAAGTACGATCCGCGCGAACACGATCTGAACAAATGCAAGCTGTCGCTGCTCGACAAATGGGTGCTGTCGCGGCTCAACAGTCTGATCAAATATGTAGACGACTGCCTTGCTGATTACAAGATAACCGAGAGCGCGCGAGAGATATCCGACTTTGTGGACGAGTTGTCCAATTGGTATGTCCGCCGCAGCCGCGAGAGGTTCTGGGGCAAGGATATGAGCGACGACAAGGAGGCGGCGTACACGACGCTCTATCATGTGTTGGTGACGCTGTCGCGCGTGATCGCGCCGTTTGTGCCCTTTGTTGCGGAACAGATATACCGCAATCTCGTCTGCAACTTCTATGCGGACGCGCCCGAGAGCGTGCATCTGACTGCTTTCCCCGTCGCGGACGAGGCGGCTGAGGACAAGGCGCTCGAGGCGGATATGGACTATGTTTTGAAGGCGGTTGCGCTCGGCAGGGCGTGCCGCAACAAGGCGAACATAAAGAATCGTCAGCCGCTGTCCAAGCTGTACGTCGCCGGCAAGGCGGCTCCGGCGGACGGATCGGTTCTCGCATACATCGCCGACGAGATCAACGTCGACGAGGTCATCCCGGGCGGAGACGCCAAGGCGTACATTTCCTACGAGATCAAGCCGCAGCTCAAGACGCTCGGTCCTCGCTACGGCAAACATCTCGGCGCGATCCGCGCCTATCTGTCCTCGCTCGGCGACAAGGCGTCCGAGGTAGTGGAGACTGTCAAGGCGGGCAGGGATTGGACGTTCGAGGCGGACGGAGCGACTATTGAGCTGTCCGAAGAGGACTTGCTGATCGGCGTGATCGACAAGCCGGGCTTCAGCGTGGAGACAGACGGCGGCATCACCGTTATCCTCGACACGACGCTGACTCCGCAATTGATAGACGAGGGCATAGCGCGCGAGGTGATTTCGCGCATACAGACTATGCGCAAGGAAGCGGGCTTCGAGGTTGTCGACCACATCCGCGTAGGCTATGTCGCGGACGGAGATATCGCGCGCGTCATCGCAGGCGACGCGAGTATCGCAGCGGGCGTGCTTTGCGACGAATTGAGCCAAGGCGTCATCGACGGCGGATACACCAAGGAGTGGGATCTCGGCGCAGGCGTCGTGACCCTCTCGGTGCAAAGGATCAAATGATTAAGCTCGCCGAGGGCTGGGACGATTACGAGATCATCGCCACCGGCGGCGGTTTCAAGCTGGAGCGTTGGGGCAAATTGGTGCTTTTGCGTCCCGATCCGCAAGTGATATGGGCGCCGCGTTTCGAGCTTGAAAGCTACAAGGGAGTCAATGCCGTCTATCGCCGCAGCAGCAGCGGAGGCGGGACGTGGCAATACCGGGGCGGAGTGCCAGAGGAGTTCGAGATATCGCGCGGCGGCTTGCGCTTTTCGCTCAAATTGATGGGTTTTAAGCACACCGGGTTGTTCCCGGAGCAGGCTGTCAATTGGGACGCGATGGGCGCGATGATAAGGGCGGCAAAGCGTCCGATATCCGTACTCAATCTGTTCGGCTATACGGGCGGGGCGACGGTCGCCTGCGCCGCCGCGGGGGCAAAGGTCACTCACGTCGACGCCGCCAAGGCAATGGTAGAGCGGTGCAAGACCAACGCCGCACTGTCCGGCGTGCCCGACACGTCGATACGCTATATCGTCGACGATTGCGGCAAGTTTGTCGCAAGGGAACTGCGCCGCGGACACCGCTACGACGCGATAGTCATGGATCCGCCGTCCTACGGCAGAGGCACGTCGGGCGAGGTGTGGAAGATCGAGGATATGCTGTATCCGTTCGTCGAACAGTGCGTGCGGCTGCTTTCGGACGATCCGCTGTTCGTGCTGATCAACTCGTACACTACGGGGCTTCAGCCCACCGTGATAGAGAACATCCTGCGCCTCAACCTCAAAGGCAGAGGCGGGGAGTACGAGGCATACGAGGTCGGGTTGCCGACTGACGAAGGCATAGCTTTGCCGTGCGGATGCAGCGGCATTTGGAGGAATATTCGTGGATAAGAGACAATTTTCACTCGAAGATCTGATCGTGCTGCACGAGGACAGGCACGTACTCGTCGTCGTCAAGCCGCAAAACGTGCCCAGTCAGGCGGACGCGTCCGGCGACGTCGATATGCTGACCGTGGTCAAGCAATATTTGATGAATGAGTACGGCAAGGACAGCATATATTGCGGGCTGGTCCACCGTCTCGACCGTCCCACGGGCGGAGTGATGGCGTTTGCCAAGACGAGCAAGGCTGCCGAGCGGCTGTGCGAACAGATCAAAGAGGGCGCGTTTGAAAAGACGTATTTTTGCGTGACCTGCGGCGTCCCGCGCGAGAAGTCGTCCACCCTCGTCCACTATCTTAAAAAGAACGAGAGCAAAAACACCGTTATGGTCGTTCCCATGCTGACCGAGGGTGCAAAAAAGGCGGAATTGCACTACGACGTGTTGGAGGTCAAGCAGGGTTTCGCGCTCGTGCGCGTAAAGCTGTTCACGGGCAGATCGCACCAGATCCGCGTACAGATGTCTACGATAGGGTGTCCGCTGTTCGGCGACGCCAAGTACGGCGGCGACCCGCGCACGCTCGGGCATAACCTCGCGCTTTGGGCGGCGGAATTGCGTTTCACCCACCCCGTCAGCAAGGAAAAGATGAACTTCATCGTCTATCCGCCCGACGACATCAGCCCGTGGAAGGCGTTTGAAATGGGTAAGTATCTCAACGTCGCCGCGATCAAGAACCCCTACGCCGACTGAGCGGAAGAGCGCTCCGCGAGATATACGGACAATTCGTCAAGGCACGACAGCCGTCCGCGCGAAAACCGCCGAGACGACGCAAAGCAAGCAGACATTTGCAATTCAACATATCGATCAAGGCTTTGAAGATATAAAAGCATAAAACCGCCGCCGTTCAAATCCGTTTGCGGTACAGTAGCAAAATCGGCAACGCCGCGGCAAAGTCGAAACGTCCGCGCCGCGGGACAATTATTTGAGTACGTGAATACGATCGCGCCTGCGGAGAAAGAATATCTCGGACGGGGAGGCGTTCTGCGACCCGCCGTTTTATAATTCTGTTTTAGATATATTGAGGATCGCCGCATTTTTGGGCGATCCTTTTACGTTGCGTATCAACCGCCGACAGAACCGGTGAGACGGAAAGAGTCTTGGCGTCAAGTAAAACAGAGAACTTCCGTAAATCCCCGCCTACGGCGACTGTCAGCCGAGATCTCGTTTTCGCATACTTCGCACAAACGCTCCGGCAACCGATCGCCGCGATTTCGTTTATTAAAATTACGGACACGGGCGAATAAATTTGTACCGATATTCGTCTTTGATATCTTTTTGCGCGGGGATATACCCGCGCAGTAATAGGCGCAAATCATGTATGTAAATTACAATGTTTTCCGACGCTTCGGCGCAAAAGCGATAAGGATATAATAATGCGCGAAACGGTTATGCGCGCGACAGATAATAGAAAGGGCAGGCGCGGCCGCAGCGCGCTCGTCAAAACATAAGAATGCTGCGCGTATATCGTTATATTCAAGGCGGTAGTTCGGGAGAAGCGTGACCGGCGGCATCGCGCCGAGCGCATATTGTACAGAGATCGGACGCGTAAGAGAGATCGCACGGGCGGAGAGGAAAGGCGGGAGCGAGCGGCGCAGACGACAAGCAAACGCCAAGCCGTTGCGAAAGACAAAAGGCAATGCGATCGACATCGGCAAAGACGCCGATCGTCTGAATAGTAAATATACGATGCACCGAAAAGGCGCAAAAATCGTCGGCTTTTCAATAACAATTAAGGATATTGTTCGGAGTTCCGAACTAATTTTACAAAGTTTTTCGTTCGCGGCGTACCGGTAACGCAAAATCGCGTATCGAGGTGCGGAAAGTTAGCGACGACAGCTCAAAAACTCCCGTGATCATTGAGGTTTTCGGCAAAAGAAAGAAAAAATATTTCTCAAAAAATTTTGCAAAATCTGCCATGCGTTGTCAGGTTTAATAGGCGATAATGTGTACACAAAACGAACATACGTTCAGAAAAATGGTATATGACCTTGATTTTCAGACAAGTGTGCCTTATACTGTCAGCGGAGGGTGAAATGAAAAGACAAACAGACAAGTGGTCAAAGGTGTTGCTGGGGGCTTACAGATATCTGCCGTCGGCAGCCGAAGCGGCAAAGGCGGAGGCGCAAAAGCTCGCGCTTTCGGGCTTTTCGTTCGACGGCGACATAGTCGAACTCATGGGCAAGGTGATCGATTGCAACAAGCGCGTCGAAAACTACGTCAACGCATACGTACTCGTCAGGGAGAGCCTGCGCCGCATAGGCGCGGAAAAGACGACTTTGCTCAAAGACGTCTATTGCGACCTCGTGCCCGTTGCCGATCTCGCCGAGAGCATGGGCATATCCCACCGTCGCGCAACGCGCCGGATCGCCGCAGCGCTCTCTGCGTTCGAGTGCGCATGCTCGGTGCAGGGCTATGCGGAGGAGTGGTTCGACAAGCGGCTCAAAGGCGATATACTCTTTTGCAAGGTTGCGGAAAGGCTGGAAACAAACCCGGCATATCTCCGCTCCGCATTGAGAGGGCGTCATTGCGCTGTCCGCTCAATCGGATAAAGCCTCATAACGTATTATGGACGCGCTCCGCGTACGTAAAATACGGCGTTCATTCGATCGCCCGTCAAGTACGATCGATATCATCGGCGATCTCGGATGGAGAGCATAGCGGTACTAATATAAAACACTTGATCGATGCGAAATGATATATTGATCGATATTAACCGCAATATAGAGATAAAGATATTCTCCCGGCAAGCGGAAAAACTTGCGCCGCCGTCGCGCAAAACCGCGCTTCTCGCGCGACTTGATAGCGAAGTCCCCGAATGACCGCGCTCTTTGGGGACTTCCCCTTGTGGGACGCGACTTGAGGCAAACATTGTCAATAAAAATTGACCGCAGAGAGTGGTGTGAATTTGTGCCGCGCAGGTTGCGAGAGGGGAGGGAGCGTACTTGAGGTACGTGACCGACCCCGAGACGTTCTGCGCGGTGCAAAGGCGCGCCGCTATA